>SCUR01000132.1 GCA_004297235.1 Candidatus Manganitrophaceae bacterium
CCGATCTTCCTCCTTTGGTTGGTTTTTTGGTGAATTTATCTTCCCCTCTCCCGGTCGAGACGCATTTCTCGCCGGTGTCTCTTTAGATCACTCCAATCGATTCCCCGCTCCATATAGGGCAGCGTTTTCTTCATTTCTCTGAACAAAACTTCTTCGGATGCCGGTTCGATAACGGTTCTCTTCATGGGCTCTCTCCTTTTCAGGTTGGATGGTTGATTCGGTTGAGTGAAGTTACAGGATCGAAAGCGCCTGCCGTCTCAGCCGCGCTTCCTGCTCAAAAGTACGGTGGGGAGCGCGTGTCGGCCGCCAACCACAATTGACGCAATACTCGGAGAAACATTTTCCGTGTTTCGTTGCGACAAATTCTCTTCCAGTCATTCCCTGGCATTTCGGACAATGCATCGAACACCTCCTTCGGCAATAAAAAAAGCCCTGGGGAGAATCGCTTCTCCGAAGGGCTTTCAATGTGACCCCGGGCTTCGGGTTATTTACGAACGGATTCTATTAAGGCGGATCAGACGGTCCCGCCGGCAGCGTTTCCCCTTGCCGAATCCGATAAAAACAAAAAAGGCCTGAAGAAAGTATCCCTTCAGGCACAGATTGATATTATTTCTTAGGGGGATTTCTTTTTAGAGGTGGAGGAAACGAAGTACGAACCCGACCACCCCGTACCGTCACCACTGATTGCTCCAATATCTCTGCAGACCGACTAGAGAGAATACTTTCAATTAACGCAATACGTTTCTCTGCAGGAACATCCGGCAAACGGATCAACCCCGCATGCCGAGCACTCTCAGAGAAGATAAATTCACCGAAATCCTGGTCTATGGTAATGAGCACCCGTCCTTCATTGGCCGCCCATTCCAAAAGAGTGCGATCCCCAGGATCCGGACCTCTCTCCCTCGCTTCGACAACATCATGACCCCGTTGGCGCAACCATTCTGCAAGACGACTTCCGGCACACCGGTCAATGAGAAATTTCATTTGCGAGTAATCTGAACCGCGTCTAGAGAATCATGTGCAATCACTGCATGCGCATAAGCCAGACAAGCGCGAATGTCATCCGGTTCAAGATCTGGATAGTCTGAAAGGATCGACTCGACCGTCTCTCCTTGAACCAACAAGCTGAGAATCAGCTCAACAGAGATTCTCATCCCTCTGATGATCGGTTTCCCTCCGAAGATCTCCGAGTCGGCGGTGATTCGTTGAAGAAGTTCTTGATCTTCCATGTTGCCCTCCTCATGTGTTGAGGTCCTCTAAGGACAATAACAAACCTCCTTGATTACGTCAATCTGATAAACAATGCCTCAAGAATCCAGTTTTTTAGATCTTCTCGATATACTGCGACAGATTCTTGTCTTGCCTCTTCTCCTGTCCATCAAAAGGGAATCTCCTCGCTCCCTTCATCTACGGCCGCCGCCTGGCTTTCAGCACCCTCTGAATCGCTCTGACGTGTCGGCAGAAACCGGATTACCTGCGCTAAAACCTCATGTTTGCTCCGCTTCTGGCCCCCCTCCGCCTCCCACCGGCGCTGCTGAAGCCGCCCTTCGACAAGGACTCCCTTTCCTTTCGAGAGATATTCGCCGGCAGTCTCGGCCTGCTTTCCGAAGATCACCACGTCGATGAAGCAGACCTCATCTTTGGTCTCTCCCCCTTGTTTGTAGCGGTGATTGACGGCCAGACTAAACCGGGTCACAGGTGCGCCACCTGGAGTGTAACGGACCTCCGGGTCCCGCGTGAGGTTCCCCATCAATATGATTTTATTGAAGCCCAGTCCGGACTCCCCTGGAAATGACTCGCGTTATTAAAAACGATCCTGTCCATTGATATCAAGGGGAAAATAATCCCATCGCACCGAAGTCGGTGTCGATCCTTATCCGTCGTAACAGCCGCATGGCATCTGCGGCTCTGAGTCTGAGTCAAACATCTCGATCTGCGTCCGCTGAATCCGTCTCACTTCTTCCCGCTTCTTCGCCCGCTCCATCCAGTACTCCGCCGGCCGATTTCCCCATTGGGTTCGCGGTTCGCTTCCGACGATCACCTCCTCATGAATATCCCCGCCTTCCGAATCGACCCCGACCCAGCGCAATTGATATATTGGAACTGGCCCGTGCATCTCGGTCGCCATCTTTTCAAGCTGCGCAATCCGGCTAAACTTCTCAGGCTCAAAAATGGCCAGATCCATCACCTCGTCAACCCGCATAAAGCGACAATGCCAGCAACCGGATTTAGGCGGGATCGGGAGCCCGGCATTGCGGATAATCTCTTCGCATCCGGCCCGGTCGATATCGAGGTCTACCAGGGGATACCTCTTCTCAAATTTATCCTGCGGATGCGGCGGCCTGGCCCGGTGAGGTTGATCGGCATCGATACCGATCAACTGACAGATCTTCCCCCCTTGTCCCTCAAGATACTTTTCAATCGGTTCAATTTTGGCAATAGAGGAACACGCACGAAGAATCCTCGATCCGGTCACGCGAAGCCGCTCCCATCTCTCCAATACCCCCTCTTTCGGCCTCACCTGGTAAAGCACCTTTCCAAACCTAGAAAGGTATGGGACGAAAATCTTTTCGACATACTCGTACGTCTTGGGTCTCGCATCGTGCGTGTCCGAGAAGATCGCCTCCCACGGCTGATACTGCGGCAGTTTCCCCTCGCACAGAGGAATGGCCAGCGCCGTCGAATTCACTCCCCCGCCATACGAGAGCCAAAAGGTTATCACTACTGATTCCTCCATCATTATCCTCAGTTTCCATCCGGCTCTTTCCCGGTAGCAGATAAATCGGCCACTCCGGCAGCCACCTTCCCGGCATGTTTTCGCTTCCACCACTCTTTCGGAAGTGCAAGAATACGCGCAAGTTCGTGTCCCGCTTCTTCTTCAACAGAAAACCCCGCATTCTCCGCAAGCGCATCCAGTGTAATCGCCACACCGCCTATTTCCTGTCCCAAACGACCCGGCGGCCGGGAGTAGACGTGTTCGGCAATTCTTTGAATCAGGGAAATGGATAGACCTTGAATTTGGGCAATCTCGATTGCTTCTTCAAGGAGTCGGGCAGCTCGTTCATCTCGATTGGCTGCAACAGGTCCGAAGTTCTCGAGCGCCCAGCTCATCACTTTTTTCTGGCGAGTCGGGTTTCTACAATACGTTTCCGCGGCCGACAACAATTGCGGACCGGTGAGCGGCCGATCCCCGGCAATTACGCCGGCTCTCATGAGCACGTTACCGAGGGCCTGTCCGAGCTCAACTACCTGTTCCGCTTTTTGATCTCTCTGCACCTCGGTATCATCAAGTTTTTGGATGCCCATGTAAAACGCTTCATTCAGCCGGGAGGCCATCTCGGCGGCTTCATTTTCCTCTTCCCAGGATTGGCCGATTGCGACACCATCCGGACCGATAACCATATACGTCCTGCCGGCGCCGCAGTCGGAACATCCGGTTTCGCCAACCTCCACAAAATAGGGCTCGTCCTGCCTGTGCGTGATCTCCGCTTTTTCGTCTTTTAAAGTCATCTGCTCATCCCTTCATCGACACCGCCGCAGGTCCGCCCTGGTCGGCTGGTGTAAGCGATTATAAAAAACCACCGGCCCGAACGATTCTCTCCGCACCGGAGACAATCCCACTCGGTTTCAGCGACATCATTTTGGAAGCTTTTAGACAGGACTGCAGCGACCGCTAATTGAGAGCCGGTACGGTTCCGACCGGGCTTCTTCCCCGGTTGCGCAGGATCGTCGGATCGACGATATTCCCGCAGAGGAAGCACTCCTTCGCCTCGATCCGCCGCTCCTGCGTGGATTTCATATCCAGGAGAGTCACCCCATACATGAGGCCACCACACCGGTCGCAGGAACCGTCTGTCACATCCGGCGCCTCATCCTGTTTTATCCGTATTCTATTTGCCTCTTTTCCGACCATCCGCGATTCCTCCTTGAGAAGAATGCGGAGAGGAGGCGCCTCCCCTCCGCATTGATTGCATCAACATTTGGTCCAGGAGCAATTCGAGCAGAGCAGACACCCTTCCTGCATTCGAAGGGGAGAAACACCGCACTCCGGACATGGCAATTGCATCGTGGTCGCTCCCTGAACACGGGAGACCACCGTGGTGAGCCCTTTGACCAGCGCATACGCGTCCGAGCTGATATCCCCGAACTGATCGTTCGACTTCACCAGCTGTTCCAACACCTCCTCAATCGGAGAGCCCGCCCGCAGCAGCTTGCTTCCCAGACGGCAGACCATATCCAGCAGTTCCCGGTTCTTCACGTGCGGAGAGGGGGAAAGAAAAAGCTCCCGGATGCTCCCATCGGAGCGAAGGGTCTCGAAGATCTTCCCCATGCTCGCATCGCCGATCAGGAACCCGACATGAACGTAGGAGTTGCCTCTCTTTGTCTTGACCTTCATCCGCAGCTCCGGGATCAGGTCGGGCAACTCGGTGGTGACCGGATCTTCTCTTTTACTCGCAGACAGAGCAACCTCCCCATTGTTCGAGGCGTGTTGGGGAGAGCTCCCGACGTTCATCACCTGATCGACCCGGGCCCCGTCGCGGTAGACCGTGATTCCCTTGCAGCCGAGATCATAAGCCAGAAGATACGCCTGCTTGACCGCATCGCATGTCGCCGTCGACGGCAGGTTGATCGTCTTGGAGACGGCCGAGTCGGAGAACTCCTGAAATGCCGCCTGCATCCGGACATGCCACTCGGGGGTGATTCCGTGAGAGGTGACGAAGACCCGCTGCCAGTGCGGGGGGACCTGATCGATCCCTTGCACCGAACCGTGGTTGGCTACGATCCGATCGAGCAGATCGTCGCTCCAGAACCCTTCCCGTTTGGCCACTTCGATGAAGTAGTCCAGCACATACGGCAGATGCTCCCCGTCCATGACGTTCTTGTACCAGATCAGGGAGAATTCCGGCTCACATCCTCCGGAGGTGTCGGCGATCATCGAGATCGTCCCGGTGGGAGCCACCGTGGTGACGTAGGAATTCCTGAGTCCCCTTCCATTGATCCGGTGCTGAGAATCTTCCCAATTCGGATAGACCCCTCGCTGATAGGCCAATCCTGTGGACGCCTCGTAGCCGCTCTTTTTAATGAAACCCATGACCGTCCGCGCCGTCTCCATCCCTTTTTCCGAGTCGTAAGGAATGCCCAACTTGAAGAGCATCCGGGCAAAACCCATGACCCCCAGGCCGATCTTCCGGTTGGCCTTGGTGATCTCTTCGATCTCACGGATCGGATACCGATTCTGATCGATGACGTTATCGAGAAAATGAACCGCGGTACGGATCGTCCGCTCAAGCCCTCCCCAATCGATGCGGTATTCTCCGTTCTCGAAGATCAAATGCCGCTCCAGATTGATACTCCCCAGATTGCAGCTCTCATAAGGAAGCAAGGGCTGCTCGCCGCAGGGATTGGTCGCCTCAATCTCCCCGATCTTCGGTGTGGGATTGGTCTCGTTGGCCCGATCGATGAAGAAGAGCCCCGGCTCTCCGGTGCGATGCGCCTGCTGCGCAATATGATCCATCACTTCCCGGGCCGGAATGGTCGCAACCACTTCCTTGGTTCTCGGATTCACCAGCGGGAAATCTTCTCCCTTCCGGTAGGCTTCCATGAACGCGTCGGTGATCGCCACCGAGATGTTAAAGTTGGTGATCTCTTTCGTATTCTCTTTACATTTGATGAATTCGAGGATATCGGGATGGTCGACCCGAAGGATCCCCATGTTGGCACCACGTCGGGTCCCTCCCTGCTTGACCGCTTCCGTGGCGTGATTGAAGACCTTCATGAAGGAGATCGGCCCCGAGGCAACCCCTCCGGTGGTTCGGACCAGATCGTTCTTCGGCCGAAGCCGGGAAAACGAGAACCCGGTGCCACCTCCGGTTTTGTGAATGATCGCCGTATGCTTGATCGCGTCGAAAATCCCCTCCATCGAATCCCCCACCGGCAGAACGAAGCAGGCCGACAGCTGCTGAAGATCGCGCCCCGCGTTCATCAGGGTGGGTGAGTTCGGCAGAAACCGCAGAGAGGCCATCAGATCAAAGAATTCTTCTTCGACTGCGGCGAGATCGGCATTCGGATCGTAGAGCTGGTCGGCCTCCGCGATGTTCCGGGCGACTCTCCGAAAGAGCTGCTCCGGGGTCTCGGCAACCTTCCCTTCCGAATCTTTCGAGAGATACCGCTTCTCCAGAACACGCAGGGCATTGGATGATAACTGCACAGTGGTGTTCTCTTTGAACTTCCTGATTTCGATCTTACTCATCGTGCGTCTCTCCTCTTTAAAAAGGGTTTTGAATCGAGTTTGCTCTTGCCATCCTCTCCCGGTTAAAGCTGGGGGATTCCTACGGTGCTCAGGCGCGGGATTGAGCCGCCCCTGGAGTCACTTCGGTGGGTTCCTGCTGCTGACGGCCTGACTGCACCGTTCACTTCACAGGCGAGCCGGGCGTGTCCCGCCCTTAAAATATTCATCGCACCGACGACATCGGCGTTTCCCTCAAAACCGCATCTCACACACTTAAACCTTGCTTGATCTTTGCGGTTTTCCTTCGCGATATGTCCGCAGACGGGACAGGTCCGGCTAGTGTTCTGCGGGGGCACTGCGATGACCTGGCCGCCCCGCCATGCCTGCTTGTATTCCAACTGGCGGCGGAACTCGAACCAGCCCTGATCAAGAATCGATTTGTTCAGGCCGGATTTGGCTCTGACATTTCGACCCGGCTTCTCTTTTGTTCCGGCTGCCGATTTAGACATATTCCGCACCTGCAAGTCCTCGATGACGATAATCGCGTGGTTTTTGCAGATCTCGTGTGAGGTCTTGTGCAAAAAGTCGCGCCGGACGTTGGCGATCTTCTGATGGAGCTTTGTGACCTTGGTTTTCGCTTTCTTCCAGTTATTGCTGAATTTTCTCTTGCGGCTCATGGCCCTCTGAACTTTTGCCAGCGCCCGTTCGTGCCGCTTGAAGCTGTTGCGCGGGGTGAATACCACGCCATCGGAGAGTGTTGCGAAGCGGGCCACGCCCACGTCGATACCAACAATAGACCGGGATGGATGCACCGGCTCCGGTACTTCCCGTTCGGTCTGAATCGAGACATACCACTTACCTCCCGACTGGCTGACGGTGACGTTCTTCACTGCGCCCAGCACGACTCGACTGTTGCGGTAGCGCAGCCAACCGAGCTTGGGTAAGAAGAGGCAATTGTTGGCCTGATCAAGCTTGCAGCCTTGCGGATAGCGGAAGCTCTCATGCCGGCCCTTCTTCTTGAAGCGCGGAAAGTCGGCGCGTTTGGCGAAGAAATTTTTATATGCCTGCTCCAGGTCTTTCAATGCCTGTTGCAGCGGCTGTGCCGGCGTATCAGCTAACCAACCTGTTTCTGAGTTGTTGCGCCATGCTGTGAGCTGCTTCGCCATCGCCACATACCCGATGAACTTACCGCCCGCATCATGATTTGTTTTTTGCAACGCAAGGGCTTTGTTGTAGACAAACCGGCACGAGCTGGCGAAGCGGCGCATCTGCCGCTGCTGCTCACCGGTCGGCACCAATTCATATTTGAAAGCCTGACGGCGTTTCATACACAGAATTTTAGTTTCTTTCATGGCCACCTCCGGGTTAGACGGCTTCGGCGGCATCGAGCCGTCTTACCGTCGCACTGTTATTCCTTCGCCTGAAATCGTGGGCCAATACTTCGAACACCAGCAGACGCCGCACTGAAACCCAAGGACGGCTATGCCGTCCCCTTCCCCGCCCTGAAGGAAGGGGCTTGCCACGCACCGGGGTCATCACAATCGCATTCATAGACCCTGGACCCGTCACACCGATCGCAGAATTCCCACTGCGCGGGTTCGGCCCACTGCTGAAGCCGTGTAAAATTCATCTCGCGGGCATCTCCCATCGGAATCGATACCATTTCCCGAATGCTCTCCCGCATCTTCTCGTTCGAACAGGAGGGCTCGACCGGCGGATCCGCCTTTATAGCGACAAGGACCTCCCGGTTGGCCGCCACCCAGTAGTGTCGGTCATTGACGGTGACGCCGAAGGGGTTTCGAAGCGCTTTGCCTTCGCTTGGGTTGCAAATGCGTCGGAGCGAGTCCAAATCAACCACTTCCATTAGGTTCCTCCCGGTTTTGGGCTGGAGCCTGCTGCACGAATCTTTTCATGTCCAAAGTTGTCCTTCCGGCTTTGAAAAGAATTCCTATCCGTGCAACAGGCCCCGCTCTTCGCTCTTCTCCCTACCCCAGCGTGACTTCCTGGGTACCATCGGAGCAGATATATTCCATCTTCGAGTTCCAGATGCAGGCCCGGGCGACCGCGAACATCACCCCGTCCCTCGCCACCGTCTTCTCCTCAGGGGAGCCGCCCTGACAGGTCAGTATTGCAAGTCCGACCGTCGGATTGTTGGAGAAGGGCCGGTACTCGCAGGGGTGATTGCCGGCGCTGGCATCCCTGTTACAGCTGGGATGCAACGGACAGTTGAGGCTGATCACCTTCGTCTCGTCTGAAAGTGCCGCAGGGTCTTTCGTAAAATGCACCTCGAAGATATAGAGATTGCTCGTGGACGACCAGGAGACCTCCCAGTCGATGACAAAGGCTGTCTTATCCATAAGTCCGGGGCCGACGGTCAACTGCGCGGGGGCGAGGCTGAATTTCTCGAGCTTCACGAAATCTCCGCTGCCAGCCGACGGGCCGTTGCCGCCCCCTCCTCCACCCCCGCCGCCGCAGCCGGCCAGGATGAAAGAAACCGAAAGAAGCAAGAGCAATCGGATCCAAATGTTTTTTGTCGTCATCATTTTTTTCTCTCCTGAATTTGAGTGTTTGACTGCTTGTTTTTTCTTTATTGACGAATTTCCCCTTTCTTGACGCATGTTTTCCGCCAAAAGCAACTTCCATACCGATCCATAGACCGGGGCGGTCAATCACGGGGAAGTCTTCCCCGCCGGGGATGTCGCGCCACCCCCAAAAAAGGTGCAGGAAGAGGAGAGTTCCTCCTCCTGCACCCCAAAAACATCAGACTGCGGGATAGTGAGATCTCACATAGCGATCGATCTCCGCCCGCACAGACCGGCAGCTGCTGACCCTCTCGGGATCAATTTGGCAGACCCGGAGGATTAAAATCGCATCGAGGATCTCTCCGATCGATCCTTTGGCCAGCGCTACCTCCCGAACCCACGTCTCCGTGGATCGCAGAAAGGCCGGATCTTCCTCTCCATTCACCTCATAGATGAAGGAAGAGATCCGATTCGAATCCCGGTACGAGAGGCCAAACCGCTTCATGTAGGATCCCGCCGACATTCTCCAGGCCAGATACCTTCCGGAGCGACTCTTCTTATAGGTCGTATCGAAGAGTTCCTGAAGCGTCGCAAAGCCGGGGGTGATCGTGGTATTCTCTTTGGACTTTTTGATTTCGATCTTGCTCATCATGTGTCTCTCCTCTTTAAAAAGGGTTTTGAAAAGGTTTCGGATAAGAACTCCTCAGAAGCTCCAGACGCGGGCGCCGTCCGAATCGAAAGCGTACCGAAGTCGCCGATCCTCTTCTCTCTGCCCTCTCTGATAACAGAGCGGGGAGCTGTCTCTTCCTTTTGGGGCTTCTCCCTGCCAGGTCGCCAGAAACTTTCCTCCAAGTGTGCGTCTTTTCATTTTTTTCTCTCCTTCTTGTCAGTTTGATTGAATGTTTTATTTTTCGATTGACAAGAAGGCCCCAAACCGGTAAACTGATCCTTGGTGTATTAAGGAAGAGTCTCCCGATAAGGGGCCTTCGAAGGGGTCAATCAGCTCGCAACTGATTGATCCCTTTTCTTATTTCTACGACCTTACCTGATGCTTTTTCTTCCTGCTGTCCCGCTGGATTGATCCAGGGGCTGAACAGCGGGTGAAACCGCTGGTAAATCACGCCGACCAGTGCTCCTGCAAAAGCCGTCAGGAACACCGAGACCCAAAGCTTGGGCCAGCCGGCAGGGATGCTCAGGATCATTTCGATCCCGACCCAGAGAGACAATCCCAGAACGGCGATCATTCCGATCACGCTGATCACCAGCAGTGATACGATGGCGCCGTGGAACAGGTTCTGATATGTTTTCATTTCAACTTCCCTCCTTTGGTTGGTTTTTTGGTGAATTTACTTCCCCAGTACCCGGTCGAGGCTTCGTCCCCGTCGGTGTCTCTTCAAATCAGTGAGGTCGATTCCGCGCTCCATATAAGGAAGCGCCTTCTTCATCTCTCTGAACAGAACTTCTTCGGATGCCGGTTCGATCACGACTCTCTTCATGGGCTCTCTCCTCTTTTTCAGGTTGGATGGTTTATGGTGATGGTGGGCTTACAGGATCGAAAGGACCTGCTGTCTGACTCGTGCTTCCTGCTCAAAGCTGCGGTGGGGGGCCCGTGTCGGCCGCCAGCCGCAGTTGACGCAGTACTCGGAGAAACATTTTCCGTGTTTCGTTGCAACAAATTCTCTTCCGGTCATTCCCTGGCATTTCGGACAGTGCATCGAACACCTCCTTCGGCAATAAAAAAGCCCTCGGGAGAATGACTTCTCCGAAAGGCTTTCAATGTGACCCCGGGCTTCGGGTTATTTACGAACGGATTCCATTAAGGCGGATCAGATGGTGCCGCCGGCAGCGCTCCCCTTGCCGAATCCGGAAAACAAAAAAGGCCCAAGAAAAGTTTCTTCTCAGGCCTCACCCAATCGATCGTATTCAGACTTTCTTCTAAAGAAATGGTCTTTCTCTTTAAATCATTTCAAAAGACTTTCTATTTCTTCATCGATAAAACCGAATTGCCGAAGAATACGAAGCACATACACCGGTGAAAAGGTCCCTGCTCCCATATCGATCGGAACGACTCGTTTTCTACTCTCCAGATACCGAAC
>SCUR01000133.1 GCA_004297235.1 Candidatus Manganitrophaceae bacterium
AAATTGTTGCCAAATCAAAACAGGGATCTAAGAAATCATTCAGCAGTAGCCAAGTCAATAACATGCTCGCCTCGCTGAGTGATGCTGGTCTTGTCTATAAAAATCGGCACGGTAGATATTGTTTTGCCGTGCCGATGTTTGGGGAGTTTATTCTCCGACACGTAAAATCTACTTAACGGGTTTCTTCTTTTTGGGGGTCTGTTTCTTTGTCGATGTTTTGCGGGCAGCAAGTGGTTCTTTAATCGCAGCTTCAACTACTTCAAGGGCAAGCTTGAATGGATCGGAGGGATTTTTCTTCGGCTTGTTCGTCTTCTTTGGCATGAACGCATTATGCCATAGTCCCCGCTCGAAGTCATCATCTCAGTAATTCAAACTTTACCAGTACTCCACCGGCAAACCGGTTTACAACCTCCGGCGGCCCGTGTTAAGATAACCGACTCAAATCGTGTTTGTCGGGATCGATCATGTCGCAAGAAGTGTTGGAAAAAGTGTACGACCCGAAGCGGGTCGAAGAGAAATGGGTCGCTTTCTGGGAAAAGGAACGGCTTTTCCATGCCGAGGCCGAGTCGGAGCGCCCCCCCTTCTCGATGGTGATTCCACCTCCGAACGTCACCGGCTCCCTCCACGTGGGGCATGCCCTCAACAATACGCTTCAAGATATTCTGGCCCGCTGGAAGCGGATGCGCGGCTTTAATGTCCTCTGGGTGCCGGGGACCGACCATGCCGGGATCGCCACGCAGAACGTCGTCGAGCGCCAGCTTGTAAAAGAGAAACTCGACCGGCATCAGCTCGGGAGAGAGCAGTTCATCGAACGGGTCTGGCAGTGGAAAGAAACCTCCGGCGGGACGATCCTCCGGCAGCTCAAGCGCCTGGGGGCCTCGTGCGATTGGGAACGGGAGCGGTTTACCCTCGATCCGGGGCTTTCCCGCGCGGTGCGGGAGGTCTTCGTTCGCCTTTACGAAGAAGGGCTGATTTATCGCGCCGAGCGGCTGATCAACTGGTGCCCGCGCTGCCAGACGGCGCTTTCCGACATTGAGGTCGAGCATGAAGAGACCCGCGGCAAGCTCTACCGGATCGATTACCCGCTCGCCGGTCACCCCGATCAGAAGATCACGGTCGCCACAACCCGCCCCGAGACGATGCTCGGCGATACGGCGGTCGCCGTTCACCCTGAAGATGAGCGCTATCAAAAATGGATCGGGAAGAAGGTCCGCCTTCCGCTGACCGGGGCGGAGATCCCGATCATCGCCGATCCGGCGGTCGACCGGACCTTCGGGACCGGCGCGGTGAAGGTGACCCCCGCGCACGATTTCAATGATGAGGCGATCGGAAAACGCCATCAGCTTCCCTTCGAAAATATCCTCACCCAGGATGCGCATCTTGCGAAGACGCCGCGGACCGGCCGATATGCCGGAATGACGATCGCCGAGGCGCGCAGCCAGGTCGTCCAGGACCTCGAAAAAGAGGGGCTGCTTCACGGAATCGAAGAGCATACCCACGCCGTCGGGCGCTGTTACCGCTGCAAGACGGTCGTCGAACCGTTCCTCTCCACCCAGTGGTATGTTCGGATCAACGACCCGAAGAATTCGCTGGCGGCCCCGGCTATCGATGCCGTCCGTCAGAAAAAGATCAAACTGATTCCGGAGAGCTGGGAGCCGAACTACTTCGGCTGGATGGAGAACATCCAGGACTGGTGCATCTCCCGGCAGATTTGGTGGGGACATCAGATTCCCGCCTGGTACTGTTCGAAAGAAGGCTCCGCGGAGCCGATCGTGTCGCGGACCCCTCCCGAAAAATGTCCCCGCTGCGGATCGACCGAGCTTCGGCAAGACCCCGATGTCCTCGATACCTGGTTCTCCTCGGCCCTCTGGCCTTTTTCCACCCTCGGCTGGCCGGCGGAGCAGCAGCCCGATTTGCAGAGGCGGCAAGAAGCCGAGCAGTTATTGAAGCGCTTCTATCCGACCTCCACGCTGGTGACCAGCTTCGACATTCTCTTCTTCTGGGTGGCCCGGATGATCATGATGGGGCTTCATTTCATGAAGGAGGTTCCCTTCCGCGACGTCTACATCCATGCCCTGGTCCGAGACGCCGAAGGGCAGAAGATGAGCAAGTCGAAGGGGAACGTCATCGATCCGCTGGAGATTATGGACCGGTTCGGGACCGACGCCCTTCGGTT
>SCUR01000134.1 GCA_004297235.1 Candidatus Manganitrophaceae bacterium
GTTTTGAGTTCACCGGTTTTACCATCGACGCCAAAGAGATGCTCAGCGCTTCGATTCCGATCGATGGAAAGAATCTCGAAAAGAAGAGCATCGATTTTGCGATGGTCCATGGGCACGAGGCTTCTTATCAGGAGAACCGGGTCTTTGAAGAGAGTATGTTCTGGATGGGTGGCACCTCGGCGATTAAGGGGTTGCAGTTCTTGAAGGCGGAGGGGATTCCAATCGTCGAGCTCACCCCGCATCAGATCTATGCAAACCCCAATCTTCCGGAAGTCGTGCTCGACGACATCAACAACGCTTTGAACATGGGGTGGAACGTGACGGTACCGGAGGAGATCGGGGATCTGCCTGCGGTTCCCTACATTAAGTATGACGCCAAAACCGGATCGGCCGGGTATATGATTGCAACCCTCGCCGGGGGACTGGCGCAGGAAATCACCCCGGTCGGGCATGAGACCGATCTCACCTTCATGAGGGATGTGTTTCAAGCGTCGCAAATTCGGCTGACGCCGTCGTTTGTCTTTCCGGAGAGTCCTTATTCTCTCCCGTTGGGTCAATCTGTTCTGGTTGGATTTCAGGTTGTAGCGGATGGTCCAAGGGAGACGCATCAAGAGTCATCCAGAACACTCTTGTTTGATACGGAGCGAACACATTATCGGCCGGGACGCTGGCCGATCTATGCGGTTTTGCCGGGAGAATATAAATTCAAATTTGATGGGAGGGATTTGTTTGTCTTGAATGTCTGGGGAATACTCGCAGAAGTGATTGATCAAGACGATCCGGAAAATTCGACATTCCAGCCTCTTTCTAAGTCTAAGGCTGTCTATGGCGGTTCGATTCCCAAAACATCCGACAACCTTAGGCTCACCGTTCCTCTTCCTGCACTTGTTGCTGCGAGCGTAACAGAATATCGATGGTCGGTCTCAGGGCTTGGCTCGGAAGCTTACTCCTCTCCCGGATCTTCTTCCGAATGGAATGTCGGAGAGATCAAGCCAATCCCAGGTGTATTGACGTTTACAGTAGACTTAACTTTCGCAAATGGGACGACAAGCCATGTTGCCAGGGATATCGAAGTCGGCATACGAACGGATGATATTGTTGTAATTGCTTGGATTGACGAGACCAAACCAAGGCAGACACTGAATACGCTTCAGGGTGTCAGTCCACAGTTATTGGGAACATTAAATACTTTGCTTCCAGGACTATGTCACCAGCAGTTACTAGACTGGCAAGTCGGGAGGCGCACAAGTATATTCAATGATATTGATCGCCAGTATGCGAATGCGTTCCTGGTTGCGAACTCAGCCAATAACCAGCCTCCACGACCAGAAATCAACCCAGACATAGTCGAAGCAGGCGGAGACTTTAGGGCCTTCAATCGGTTCAAAGTCTCTTTGAAAGTAAAATCTGGAAAGATAGTTGAGCTAAAGGAAATTAATCCACGGCGCGCTATTGTAGGCCGCACGCCTGATCCGTGCAGGTTCTCAGATCCTATATTCAACCAGGGCCCTTCAGAGGCTCGCCCGCATAACTTGAACAATAAGTTCGGAGTGACACGGCCCGGGACTCAAGCATTCAATTTGAACCAAGGCCGGATTGGCGAAGCCGGTCAAGCGGTGGATAGAACGTTGAATGCTTGTACAACTCCTAATTGTGAAGGTATTCCATATGGGCCAACAACGCCGTTTATTTGGTCAATAATTCAATTTGATGTATTGGGAAATATGGTACCGCTGGTTCATCAAGCATTTCCCACATATTCTGTGTACAGAAACGGGATTCACATTGAAGATTTTACTCAGGAAGATCTTGAGTTATTCATTTCGAAGGATGAGACGTCTCAGATACGAGAGCTTCCTTGATAGGAATATATGAAGGAGAGATCGTTGAACATGAATTTAGCGTTTGGATCAGTACTGAGCTTGGTTGTTTTGCTTCAGGGGTCGTGGGGCCACTCTCAAGAAGTGATATCAGAAGGAATGGTTGAAAAGAAAAAGGGCTCGGTAGTCGAAGAAAAACGAGACCAGAATAAGCGATCTATCCATGACCTTCTTGGTAGTTTACAGAAGGGGGATAAAGATGCTGTTATCCTACTAAAGGATGCCTTTAAACAGTCTCTTGATAAAGAAGAAAAACAACAGATAGCGTCTGCATTATTGAGGGCTGGGATAAGAGATGAGCAGTACTTTGATTTTTTAATCCAACATGTAAAAAAGGTAATCGAAAGTGATATTCCATTTCCCCCGCGCGTCTTAGATGAAAAAGGAAACGCGAAATATACCCCCGCATTTCTGGCATGGTGTGAAGAACATAAGGTTGAACCTGAGACAGCAGTTAAATATTTGGTCTCTACTTTCCCGAAAGATGTAATGTATCTGGCAGATTCTGTCGATCCCCGGGCCTTCGATATTCTGCTAAAAGCACTTGATTCAAACAATTACATTGTTGCGATTGCTGCTGCTAAAGGCCTTGCAAGGCTTCAAGATAAACGTGCAGTTCAACCGATAATAAAAAGATTCAAACGATTTCCACCTGATGGTTTGGAGCTCGTTGTACCGATCCTACTCTATTTTAATAATCCTGAGGCAGAGGCCGGAGCAGAGGAGCTCATACACGACACAGAAAAGCTCCGTCGACTTCGAAAAAGTATTGCAGAGCATGGTTTTGGCCCTTTTTTGGGTTTTGAGTAAGCGAACACTGTACCAAGCATGGGAAGTGCCGGAAGGACCGTTCGTGTAATTCATTAACATAACTTTACATTGTTGTTCGGTCTGAGGAACCAAAAATGAAACTGAGAAGGCGAAGCGCTTCCCTGGTTGTGAAGGTTTCCCTCACCTCCCTTTTGCTCTTGTGTATCGCGACGTTTGCTTTTGCCCAAAATACTGCTGTCATTAATGGCTCTTCCTGGCTCAAAACCCACCAAAACCCCGACGGTAGCTGGGGAGACCTCAGCCGTTTGCGGGATACCACCACTGTCTTAGATACTTACAAATTTCTCGGAGAGTCCGGGGCATTCTATCAGAATGCCGTCGGATGGACCGGGGGCGTCTCGATTGAAAGCAACGATTATATTGCGAGAAGGGTTGTTTCTCTCTTTGGAACCGGTGCGGATGTGGTTCCCCAGATCCAGCGGTTGATTTCGTATCAGAATCCGGATGGGGGATGGGGCTATCTCCAGGGGTACGGAAGCGATCCGTATGACACCGCGACGGTTTTAAACGCCTTGAGAGGCGTCGGATTTCAGGATTCGTCCGCAATCTTAAAGTCCGTTTCCTATCTTCTATCAAAACAGAATGCAGACGGTAGTTGGAGTTTTCTTGCAGACGCCCCGGGAGATGTTGCTACGACCGCGCCCGTTCTGGTCGCATTAAGGAACCATGCTGAGCCAACGACAGCGGCGACTGCGATTGAGAATGGGACCGCCTGGCTCAAAACCAAACAGAATCTGGATGGCGGATTTGGAAGCTCACCCTCCAGCGTTTCCAATACCGTGATTGCCCTTATGGCGCTCGCCGAAACGGGTCGGTTGCAAGTCGGCCTCGTGGACAGCGCCGTCAATTATCTCTCAACAACCCAGAATCCAGATGGAAGCTGGAATCAGGACCCGTATGAAACGGCCGTTGCGGTAAGGACCTTTGCCGGTCTGAAACCGAACCTCGCCGTCGCCCTCTTCGATCTAGAAGCTCCCGCCCGCGTCAAGAGCGGGGAGGTTCCCACAATAAAAATAACCGTTCGTAACCTCGGCTTCAAAACAGCCAATAATATTCCAGTCCAATTCCTGATTGAATCACCCTCACACGAGATCACTCAGCTCGGTTCCACGCAAATCATCGCAAGCCTTGCTGTGGGATCGTCGGCGACAGTTCAAGTCGATTTTGATACGCGGGAAAAACAGGGTTCATACGCCATTATCGCAAAGGCCGATCCCGACAATTCGATTGCTGAACTGACGGAAGTGGACAACCAAACGGCCAAGCAAGTGAGCATCGCACCTGTTCCAGATCTGGTGATGACAGATGCAAACATCACTGTTGTCCCGAACTCCGCCCGTATCGGGGAGGATGTTGCGATCACGGCAACCGTATCGAACCAGGGGATCGCCCCTGCCGTTAACGTGAATGTCGCGTATTACTATGATGTGATATCGAGCGCGAACCTAATCGGAACCAGCGTGATCCCATTGTTGGATCCGGGGCAGACCGATTCGCGGCAAGTGATCTGGAAAGCCAATAAGGTCGGTCCCAACATCCCCCTGTATGTCGTCGTCGATCCTCAAATCAAAATAGAAGAGCTGACCCGAAGCAATAATCAGGGCTCAAAGCAGATCGAGATCGCCTCCGTCACCGAGCCGAACCTGACGGTTTCCTATCAGGATATTTCGTTTACGCCGACGGTCGCAGCCCAGGGCGGCTCCGTCGAGATCTCATCTCTGATTAAAAATGAAGGATTCTCCACGGCCAATTCGGTCGAGGTCCAATTCTACAGCGGCCTTCCCGGGGAGGGAGGGATTCTTCTCGGCAGCCAAACAATCCCATCGATTGCACCCGCCGCGTCGGCAACGAGTCTGTTTCACTGGGCCGATATTCCAGAATCGGGCGAGAGAATGGTTTATGTCAAGGTGGACCCATCAAATAACATCCAGGAGTTTGACGAAGGAGACAATGAGGCCTTTACTGCTTTGAGGATTTTGACCCTTCCGGACCTGTCCCTCTCCAATAACTCCATCTCCTTCACTCCCCCCGCGCCCAAAGAGGGGGACCTTGTTTCAATCCAGGTCACCGTTCAAAACAGTGGTGAGCAATCGGCATCGGCGGTGCCGGTCCGGGCTTACGAAGGAAGCACGCTGATCGGCTCAGAGGTGATCGCGTCGATACCGGGGCATTCGCAAGGTTCGGCCTCGTTCCAATACAACACCGCTTCAAAGACCGGCTCCCACCTTATTACTGTGGCGGTCGACCCCGACAATTCAATCCCGGAGCAGAGCAAGCAGAACAATCGGGCGGCCCGGACCTTCGGAGTACAGAATGCGAATCTCTGGCTGACCGAAGCGGCTATCTCACCAAATGGAGATGGCGTCAAAGAGAGCACCCAATTCTTTTTCCGCCTGGCGGCGTCCCAGACGGTCAAGGTCGTTATATCGAATGAAAAGGGAAAAGCCGTCCGGACCTTCAGCGGATCGGACTTGGAGAATATCACGGCCGGGAACATTACCTGGGACGGACTGGATGATCAGGGACGGGTGGTTGGAGACGGCGTTCATCAGATCGAGATTCAGGATGCAAACGGCCGCAGCGTGGGAGGCTTGCCGGTCGTTGTCGATACCAATCGGTCCCCGCTAATCAAGGCGCTCGGCACCCCTTATCTCCTGAACCAGAATATCACCTGCGGCTCCCTCGGGTTTTCCAACACAATCTGGAAGTGGTTTCCGGACGAGAGCGGTTTTCTCGTCAATATTTCTTTTCCGGATAGAAGCATCCCTGAATATCCCACCGGCTTATATTCGGTGTCTACGGACGGAGTCGATATTCAAAGGTTGATTCCCATGGAGTGGAGTCAGGGAACCGATCCGACCTATGACTATTATATTCTCGACAATGATCTCTCTCCGGACGGGGAGAAGGTTGCTTTCATCTTAGGGAAGGAAGACAGAATCAGGTTCCGAGGCGTCAGCTCGCAACTCTGGGTGGTCGATCGGGATGGAACGAACCTGACTTTAATTGATTCGTACGATTTGCCCCGACGAGATGTGATCAGAGAACTGAAATGGTCCCCGGATAGCCGATCGATTGCTTACACCCTTTTTAACGGGGAACTCTGGGGCATCAAAGCGGACGGCACCGGAAAGACCAAGATCGATGAGGGGGGTTCTTTCGACGAACTGAATTGGACCCCCGACAGCCAAAAGCTGGTCTATTCTTTCTTTCCCGATATATTCAGTGTAGAGAGGATCACCCGCTCCGATCTCTCCGGGAACAAGCAGCTTCTCATCGAAACAGAGGGGTTCATCAATTTCCTTACGATCATCAATCAAGCGCAGGTCCTTGTCGGAGAATATGATCCCGAAACCGAAGCCGATCGGGTCTGGCTGATTGATGAAAACGGGGAGAAGAAGCGCTTTGACACATATGAGGTCAGCGTAGCGCCCAATCGCCAGGCCTTTGCCTTTGTGACCGGGACGCAGACCGAAGGAACGATCCAGATTTCCAACCTTCAAGGGAATGTCTCATCCATTAAGGTCCTCCGGTCCACGGAGCCTTTCTCCGTGCTCAGTGTGGGGGATCTTCTCTGGTCCCCCGATTCCGCGAGGATTGCGTTTACTTACCAGAGCGTCTGTTCCGGGGAAGGTCTTTGCCCCACTTTCGAACTGAGTCCGCTCCGACTGGTCCTCATCGATATCAAGACACGAGAGCAGGTTTCTTTTGAGCCTCGATTTGATTCCAATGACTTTACCGACAACACCTTTTCTCTGGTCAGATGGCTCTCAGACGGTTCTATTTTCGGGAAGACCTACGGCAACTATTATCTGATCGATTCCGGCACGGGGGAGGTCTTTCCGGTGATCCCCTCCGGGGGAGGCACATTTGACGAGAGAGCCAGCGGCGGAAGAGAAAGACCCCTCTCTCCCCACGAGCGGTATCTGATTTATTTCCGAAATGTTGATCCTTTAAGCTCCTGCGACCAGAGGGCCTATTCCGATGTGTGGGCGATCAGCTCCTTGTTGAATTTGACCGCGGATCTTCGGGCGGTGAAGGGAGGCTCGGCCGTCGTGTTAAGCGGGGTTGCCGCCGATTTGAATTTTGAGAGCTATCAACTCGAATACGCCGACATCAAACAGCCCAACATCTGGAACCTTATCGCCCCCCCTTCCGACACGCCGGTAAGCAATGGTGTCATGACGACATGGGTTCCCCCCCACGAAGGAACCTTCTATGTCCGGTTGTCCGTCTCGGATCGGGCGGGAAATGTAGCGACCTCTCGGAAGCGGATCTCGTGGGGTCTCTCCGCCAGCATTACAAACCTTTACAAAACGCTCGATCTTTTTTCTCCCAACGGAGATGGTGTGAAGGATACGGTCGAGCTTCATTACAAGGTGCTTGAGCCGGTTCACCTGAACGCGACCGTCCTGGACGAAAACGATCGGCCGGTCAAAACGTTCGCCCGAAATTATACGGCTCCGACGGATGATTTCATCGCCTGGGATGGAAGAGATGAGAGCGGACATCTCGTTCCGGAAGGAAAATATTCGTTCAAGGTTTTCGATTATCAGTTTTTTATGGAAATTGACGTGACTTCCCCCGAGGTCGGCGTGAAATGGGGCGCTCCGAAGATGGCGAAAGTCGACTGCGCCGATCCGAGAGGACTGAATCCTCCCTTTTTCCGCCAGATCTTAGCCCATTCTCTGGATGCGCATCTGAGACAGTGGCGGATAGAAGTCTTCGATCCTCGTTCAAGCAATGCGGAATGGGAATGGGTGACCACAGGAAATCACCCGCTGGGCTTAAAGGATCCCGGAACCGGTGACATCAGCGAAGCGGGTGTCGGTCGATGCCGTTATATGGAAGAGGTCACCGGAAAGCAGTATAGAATCATTGCGGAAGATCTTGCGGGAAATCACAGCGCTGCGATCTTCACCTCTCCGGAGCTGATTATCATCGATATATTCGATATAACGTCCGTAAAGGATTCAAGCAACCATGTATTAACGCTGAGGGTCGGGGAGAGCGTGATACGGCCGGTGGACCGGGTCACGCTTCAGTATACGAGGACGAGTGACTGGTTGAATGATATTCGTGCCGGAAATTGGTTGGACGGGTCCGTCATCCATAACGAGAGTAACCGTATTTCGGAGTACTTTTCCTTCGATTGGAACCATCTTGCAATTACCGTATTACCGGTCGCGGTACGGCTCAAGGTGATCGATGATGCGGGCGCCGAATTCTATACCGGTTGGATCGCCTTGCATGGGGATGGTGATGGAATTGCACTGACAAAGATTGACCCCCCTTCGCAAGAGGATCTGAACCACTACCGGTTCCAAGGAGCGCATTCGATCCGAGGCCAAGGCGGAGTTCTGCAGTTGCAGATTGCTCCGGCCAAAACATCCAATTGGAAGACGGTCAACACGCAATCGCTCCCCGCGCCCGGACTCTTTGAAGTGAAGATAGATAAAAGTTTGTTGGAGCCCTGCAAACTATATGAAGCGCGATTCGTGGTCATCTTGCCGGGCGGGACTGTGAGGGAGAGCAATGATGAGGAGTTTGCCGCTCCTTGCCTGCTTCTTTCGAGTGTCAGTATCGATTCCTTGCTTTGTAATACCGCATCGGGAAAAGTAAAAATAAGCGCCGTTCCGATCCTGGTCGGTTATGAACTGCAGGAGCTTATCGTTCATGTCCAATCCCCGAATGGGAGCACCATCGATCTATTGAGAGTCGCTCAACCGATCTTGGGGAGGGAATACTCCACGGTTTTTGATAACACGTCGCTCCCGACGGGGAGCCAGCAACTGGTCGGCAGCTTGAAATATAAAAAAGTCGATCCGGTCACAGGAGCTGTCTCGTTGAGCGAACTCACCGCCGTCGAAACGCTTTTGATCGACCGGACGCTTCCGACAGGAAGGATGACCTATCCCGTCCACACCCAAAAGCTCTGCCCTACCACGATCTCCTCCCCGGAGGGGGATTGGCTGGCCGTCCCGATCGAAGGAATCGTCTCGGATGATTCGGGCGCAATAAAGGAATACCGCCTCTTTTACGGTTTCGGCGAAAACCCGGCGACTTGGTTTCCGGCCATGACCCGAAAAGGGAAGGATAAAACTCAAATCTCGGGGAGTGGACAAATCCAGGGTCAACTCGGACTCTGGGACATCACCGACTTAAGAGGAACCGTCTCCCTCAAATTGGAAACGGTCGATGTGGCGGGCAATCTCAGCTGCCACATCATCGTTGTTCATATCGATCGATCGATCGAAATAAGCGAGACGACTGCAGATAAAAGGCTCTTCTCTCCGAACGGCGACGGCGTTGTTGATGACGTGAAGGTCGATTATGTCATTGATGAAGAGGCCACGGTCGACGTAAAGGTGTTCAGGTTGATTCCGGCGGGAGGTTCTTACATTCCAGATCCGGCGTCGGTGAAAACCGTTTTATCCGGAATAAGGCATCTGCCGGGGTTAGGGGGCACGATTTGGGATGGTCGGGATGACTCGGGCACGGTTGTTCCCGATGGAAGATATCGCATTTCGGTCTTTGCGAAGGATCTCTGCGGAAACGTCGCGGAGAAATCGGTCGATGTGGAGGTGGATCATACTCCGCCCACGGCATCCATTACCTATCCTAGGCCGTCCGATCCGCTCGGAAATATCGTCGAGACGAGAGGGACGAGCGAGGACCTCCATTTCAAGAGCTATACCTTGGAGGCGGGTTCGGGAGAGCTCCCCGCCACATGGGCTTCGGTTGCCTCCGGAACCAATCCGGTACGGGAAAGCCTGATCGGACAGTGGAATACGTTCGGATTGGACGGAAGATGGACGCTCCGGTTGACGGCGACCGACACCGTCGGCAACCGGAATGTATCGTCGGTCACGATCGACCTGGGAGCCAGGAAGACGCTGATTAAAGATGCGGGCGTGACCCCCCAGCTCTTCTCGCCGAACAACGACGGGAAGCGTGACACGGCGACGATTCGTTATGAGCTGACCGACGCCGCCTCGGTGGCAATCGAGATCACCGACGCAAACGGTTTGATCAAAAAGCATCTCTCGGAAACCGCCTCCTCGTCGGGAACCTACGATATTATCTGGGATGGCAAAGATGACGGGGGAGCCGTTATTCCGGACGGCGCTTACAGCCTCCGAATTACTGCGGCCCTTTCCGCCAATCCGGCCTTCACGCAGTCTGAAACCGTTTCGGCCTCTATAGACGCAACCCCTCCCATGATTACCCTGGGACAGCCTTTGAACGAAACCTATTTCAGGACCGACGTCACCGTGAATGGGACGATCAGTGACTCCAACCTTTCGGAATACACAATCTCATACAGTGGGGATACCTCCGGACTTCTAGATCAGGCCAATCAAAGCCGGGTCGAGTATATCTTCGGGGACCTCCAAGATCTGGCGGAGGGAACCTATACGCTTCGTGCCGTAGCGAAGGACCAGGCCGAGAATGTGACAGAGAAAAACGTCCTCTTCACGATTGATCGCACTCCCCCAAAGGCGACGCTCGATACACCCAAAGAGGGAGCGTACTACGGCTTCGAGAAAAATCTCATTAACATCACCGGGGCGATCATTGAAAGAAACCTAGAGATCTACCGTCTGCGTTACGGTCTCGGGGAGAATCCGATCCAATGGACCGATCTGGGGACCAGTGCCGCGCTCCCGACGCAGCCCCAGCTCTTTGCCTGGAATGTCGGGGCGGACCCGAGGATTCCCGACGGCTTGTACACCCTCTCCCTCTACGTGAAGGATAAAGCCGGCTTCGAAGCGGAAACGAAAGTGAAGGTCACGATCGACAATACGCCGCCCCAGGCGGTAATCACCCTTCCTCAAGAGGGGGGTTATATCAAACAGACCGCCGAGATCAGAGGGTCGGCCTTCGATCAAAATCTCGATACATACACGGTTGAATTCTCCGAAGGGGCGTGCAGCGGCGCCTTCAAGTGGGCCCTAATCAAGACAGCGAAGAGTTCTGTGAACGACGGCCTGTTGGCAGCCTGGTCGGCGCTTCCATTGGGCGGAGAATACTGCCTGCGACTCACCGTGGCCGACAAAGTTGGACAGAAGGCGGAAACGACGGTTCAGATCAAAGTCGATACGACCCCCCCTTCGGCTCCGACACTCTCCGCGAAGGTGGAGGATAAAACGAATGCCGACCTGACCTGGAGTGCGAACAGCGAGCCCGATCTTGCAGGATACAATCTTTATCGGGGAACCCAAAAGGTCAACACCACTCTTGTAACAACATTGGCTTATTTGGATCTGAATCTGCCGGAAGGGGAGCATCCCTACACCGTCAAGGCAGTCGATCTCGCCGGTTGGGAGAGTACCCCGTCGAACGAGATCAAAATCAAGGTCGACCTCACCGGACCGACCGTCAAGATACGCTCGCCGCAGGAGGGGGCCAAGGTCAGCGGTCAAGTTGATATCAAGGGAACCGCCTATAGCCAGGAGGATTTCAAGCAGTATCGGATCTTCGTCGGTCAGGGGGCCAACCCCTCGGCCTGGAATCTGATCCGGACCTCTCCGCTTCCCATTCCGTTTGGCCCCCTGGCCGCATGGGAGACCTTTGCCCTCTCGGAGGGGGTTTATTCGATCCGGCTCGAAGGAGAGGACCTCATTGGAAATATCAGCACCTATCAAATCACCGTCACGGTAGACAATACGCCGCCGAACGCGCCTCTTCTTCTTTCCGCCACCCCCAATGGCTCGGATGTTCACCTCGCCTGGCAGTCGAATACCGATGGGGACTTGGCTGGCTATCTTCTCTACCGGAACGACCAGCTCGCCAACGCGACAGGGGTTGTCGTCGGGGATCTGACGCCTTATCTCCTCTCCGGAACGTCCTATCTTAATCATGCCGTGCCGGACGGGACATTTAGGTACTCTCTTTTGGCGATCGATCAGGCGGGGAACATCAGCGATGCGTCCAACTCCCTCGAAGTCCGCTTGGATACGCATCCGCCCCACCTGACGCTAATCGCGCCCTTGGACCAATCGAAGTTCCAGGAAACGCTGTTTGTTAGGGGCGAGACCGCCGATTTGGATATCGCTTCGGTTCAGTTCCAATATAAGCCGGCGCAAGATACGGTCTGGATCGACCTCGGGACACCAATCACGCAAGCTCCTTATGCGGCCTATCTTGACCCGGCTGCGCTTGGCCTCATTCATGGCGATTATCATTTGAGAGGAGTTGCATTAGACCAAGCCGGTAAGATCGACTTATCGCCGACCTCCATCGCCGTGACCTATACGGATTTGACTCCTCCTCAAGCGCCGGGAAGCCTTTCGGTCCTCACCAACGGCA
>SCUR01000135.1 GCA_004297235.1 Candidatus Manganitrophaceae bacterium
CGACCCTTTTCTCTCCACCCATCGACCCTCCTCCCATTCAACAACATTCAGAGACGGAGTTTATCTCGCCCCAGCTGACTCAGGAGAGTCTAAAGTCGGGGGGCCTCGCCGTTCTGGCGGTTCTCTCGCCGCGCGCCGCGGAAGGAATGCAGCAGAACGCGGCCTATGAACTCTTTCAGGGGCTGCGCTCCTCGTTCCGCGATGTTCATATTATCCCGCGATCGGATGCCGTCGCAAAAATCATCTCCGCCGACCGACTCCCCGCTTACAAAGCTTTTGTGAAGAATTATGAAGAAAAAAGGGTCATGAGCCCGGACGACCTCACGAAGTGGGCCGAGGTGGAGGGGGTCCGCTACCTTTTTATCGGAGAGCTCGGCGTGGCCGATAAGCACACCGAATCTCGGATGATGCGGGGTGGAGAGGGGGTGGCGCCCGGCAAGATCTCCGTCTTTGCATCCGGGCCCAACATGATTCCGGAAGAGGTGAGAAAGCAGGTGGTGTTGCGCGGGGAGATTTGGGACAGCCGGTGCGGGAAGGCCGTTTGGATCGGCAAAGGAGAGGCGGCCGTTTCGGAGACGTCGGGACAGGAGCGGGCGCGCGTGGAGGATATCTTCATTTCGGCGGCCCGGAACCTGAGCCTCTCTCTGGTGAAGGCGATCGAAGAAAAGCCGGCGACCGCGTCAAAAGGATGCCAGTAAAAAATATTCGGATTGTGGAATACGGAGTGCGGAGTGAAAGGTCGAAAGATTTTAAACTCCTCACTAAAAATCTTGAGGAGATCATATGAGTTTATTAGTCGTGGGGTCGGTGGCGTTTGATTCGGTGAAGACCCCCTTTGGTGAAGCGAAAGAGGTGCTGGGCGGCTCGGCCACATACTTCTCGACCGCGGCGAGCTATTTTACCCAGGTGAAGCTGGTGGCCGTCGTCGGAGAAGATTTCCCGGAGACGCATCTTGAGTTCTTGAAAAAGAGAGGGATCGAATTTGAAGGGCTGGAGCGCCGGCCGGGCCGGACCTTCCGGTGGAAGGGAGAATACGGCTATCAGCTCAATGAAGCGAAGACCCTCGATACGCAGCTGAACGTTTTCGAATCGTTCCGGCCGAAACTCCCGGAGACCTACCGCGATGCTTCGTTTGTCTTCCTGGCCAACATCGATCCGGAGTTGCAGCTCGACGTTCTCAAGCAGGTGAAGCGGCCAAAACTCGTTGCGTGTGATACAATGAACTTCTGGATCGGGGGAAAACGCGACGCGCTGATCAAGACCCTGGGTGAAGTCGATATCCTGGTGATTAACGACGGCGAGGCGCGCGAGCTGGCCCAAGAGTTCAATCTGGTGAAGGTGGCCAAAAAAATTCTCTCATTCGGTCCGAAGATCCTGATCATCAAGCGCGGCGAGTACGGCGCTTTGATGTTCAACGGGCAAACCGTCTTCGCCGCGCCGGCCTTGCCCTTGGAAAATGTTTTTGATCCGACCGGCGCCGGCGACTCGTTCGCGGGGGGATTCATGGGATATCTCTCGCAAAACGGAACGATCAACGAAGCGAGCCTCCGACAAGCGGTCATTTACGGGAGTGTGATGGCGTCCTTCAACGTCGAGGCGTTCAGCCTCGATCGGATGAGGACCCTCAACCGAGAAGAAATCGATGCCCGGTATCAGGAGTTTAAGTCGTTGACTTCCTTTGAGAGTATCTGAAGAAGGAATGCACGGGCTCCCAGGCATAAACGAGGGAGGTTTCGGATGTATTGGAAAAGGGCGATGATTTGGATCCTCATCCCGCTTTGCACGGCGTGCGGGATGGGCGAGGCGCAGCTGAAGAAGGAAAAAGAGGCCTCGGCCCACTATAAGCTGGGTATCTCGTATCTGAACGACAATCTGTTCCAGAAAGCGTTTATTGAATTTCAAAAAGCGATCGAGATCGATTCCGGTTATCGGGACGCCTATTATGCGATGGGGCACGTTCACTTCATGCAGCAGAGTTACAGTGAGTCGGCCGTCTCGTTCCGAAAGGCGGTGACAATCGATGCGAAATTCTCGGATGCGCATAACTATCTCGGAAAAGTGTATGAGGCGCAGGGGAAATTCGATCAAGCCGTCCTGGAATATGAAGAGGCGCTCAAAAATCCGCAGTACGATACCCCTGAGAAGCCCCACCTGAATCTCGGACTGGTCTACCTGAAGCAGGAGAAATACGACCAAGCGATCCGCTCCTTTCAAAACGTTTTGAGGATCAATCCTTCCGGAGAGGTGATGGCCGTGGCCAACAACGGGCTGGGAAGAACCTATCTCCAAATGGGAAAGATCAAAGAGGCGATTGCCTCTTATCAAGAAGCCATTCGTATTGCGCCCAGCTATGTCGATGCCCACCTCAATCTCGCCTCTGCATATTTAAAAGAGGGTTCGAAGGGACTTGCGGCGGGTTCATTTAAGAAAGTCGTTGATCTGTCTCCCCAAAGTCCACAGGCAAAAGAGGCGCAGAAATTCTTGGATGCGCTTCGATAAATTCCTCGTCCACCGGCGGGTTGCTGCAGGTGTTCAAGACGGGGATATTTGTGAAACCCCGGTTTGCCATTTCAATCGACGCCGCAGATCGATCCTAGAAAAAAGGATTCGGTTGCGCACGGCCTTCTGGAGAACCGGAAGCCCCCAAGAGGATCAGGTTTGATCGATGGAAAACTTAGGTGAGTTCCTCCGGCAACAGAGAGAAAGTAAAAATGTCTCGATCGAAGAGCTGGCCACCCGGACGAGAATCGCAGTCCGCTTCATCAAGCTGATCGAGGAGAATCAATTCGATCAGCTCCCGAATGCCGTTTCGGCCAGAGGTTTTCTGCGAAGTTACGCCCGGTGTCTGGGGCTGGATGAAGTCCCCATTCTGAACCGATTTTCGGAGGCGACCCAACCGTCCGAACCCCCGCCGGTCACCGGCAAGGAAGAGCCCGTTCCCTCCTATATCCAGAGAAAACAGCCCGATCGCCTTCCCTTTCCCCTCTGGGCGGCTTTCTCGGTGGTGGGGGTGATCGTCCTTTTTCTGGTGCTCGCTTTCGTCATCCCGAAGTTTCGACAGGCGCCGCCGCCCCCTCCGGAAGAGGCCCCGACTTCAAGATCGGAAGAGC
>SCUR01000136.1 GCA_004297235.1 Candidatus Manganitrophaceae bacterium
TTGATCGAGGATCGGCTTTAAAATCGCGACGGAGGCCTCATCGGTTGCCACGGTGTGAGTGATCAGATATGTCGGCTTCACCTGGTAGGCGTCGAACAGCTGCTGTAAGACCGGGATCCTTTTTATGTTTTCCAAGGTCATCCCGGTGGAACGGTAGCTCCCCCAGTTGTCTTCTTCGGTATCGATGGTTATGATCAACTTCATCCGTCTCGTCTTTCTAACAGTGGCTATTCACCAATTCGGTGATGGCTCTTTTGTCCCGATCCGATACCAAGGCATGCACCGGAACGGTGAGAAGTTTTTCAGCGATCTCTTTTGCAGAGGGGAACGCTTCCCCTTTAAAATCGGCTTTGATCTCTTCGATTTCATTGACGGCCGTCGGGTACATGACGCTCAGCCCCAATCCTCTCTCCCGAGAGAGGGAATAAATCCGATTTCTCTTTTCGACGGTTTCAATAACAATGGGAAGTCGAAGATAAGGGATGTCATTTCCCCGCGGAATACCGGCGCGTAAAGATTTAATAAAATAAGCCCCGTTCTCGGCCCGATCCTGTTTGGACCGCTCCAAGCGCTCTTTCCACTTTCGCATCCATCCGCTTTTAATCCCTGAAAATCGCTTCATCGGAAAATCCGTATAGAAAAACGTTTCACCCAGTTTAAGAAACGGCAACCCATTCGGAAACCAAAAGAGCGCCGGATAAATAAAAATTTTCATCATAACGAGCGAAACAAATTCTTTCATGTTTTCCAGAAAAGTCGGTCTTTCCAAACCGGAATACTCTTTTTCAATGGCCGATGCGATCTGTTGAGAATGGGTTAAAATCACGCCGCCCGATCCGCAGGTAATATTTTTTCCCCGCCCGAAGCTGAAAAATCCGACATCGCCGATCGTTCCGAGCTTGTTCCCTTTATAAACTCCCCCCATCGCCTGGGCCGCATCCTCGACGACGTAAATGCCCCGGACTCGGCAAAGAGATTGTATCCGGTCCAAGTCGGAAGGAATGCCGAAAAGGTGATTTGGAACGACGCAAAGGGTATTTTCATTCACTCTCTTTTCAAGCATCTTGTAATCGAAATCAAGGGTTGCGGGATCGATATCGCACAGTTTCACCTTGAGCCCCGCCTTCACGATCGCGGAGGGAACCGAGAAACAGGTATAGGCCGGGATAAGGACCTCATTCTTGGAAGAAAGCGTTTTCAAGGCGCGAAGGATCAATGCAAGCGCCGCTTTTCCCGACGACACCGCAAAGACATATTGCACGCCGAAATACTCTTTGATCTCCGCTTCGAAATTTTGGACCGATTTTTCTCCCGAGAAGATTCCGCCAAAACCGCAAAAAAGATCTCTCCAATAGAGCGGGGCCGCCGCGGGAGGGATTGTTCTCTGTACTTTCATGGCAGATTCTTCACAATCGCGGGACCGATCATTTGGGTCAATCCGACCGGCAGTTTCTTCCAGATCTGAATCGCCGCCGCATACTTTGGATTCTTCGGATTTAATTCCGGAAGCACCTCCCCATTTTTCATCCAGTAATGCCAATACAATGGGACCGCTTTGGCCCCCCATTGCTCTTTGAATTTGTACGTGCCTTCTCCGGGGGTCGATCGGCCGAAATCAAAAACCCGATAGCCCCTCTCACACGCCCAGCTCAAAGCGGTCCAGTAGAGCAACATATTCGGGCCGGAGCGGTTGTAGGCCTTGAGCGACGAGGCCCAGGGAATTTCGAGCGTCTCCCGGAACCCCATCAGAAACCCCGACGCGACCGGAAGCGCGCCGTGATAAACGGTGCAAATCGAGCTGGTGTCGGGAAATGCTTCCAAAATATTTTTAAAAAACAGCTTGGGATAAACCGGGGTCCCGAGGTCGCGCATGTTTTCGGAGAAGACCGCATAAAAACTGTCCAGTTCGTCGAGTCTCCCGACTTTGGAGACCATCCCCTCCTTCGTCGGTCTCCGGATCTGACTTCTGAGCTTGGCATCGAATGTCTTGAAAAGCGCCTCGCTGTTCGAGGGAAGGGCCAACCGCATCGACACCTTAGCCGTCTTGCACGGCACGCCGATGTTCAAAAGCGCTTCCTGTCTTAATTCGATGTGGGAAACCTTTTCCTTTTCAGCCCACCGGACCGCCTCTTGGAATAGAGCGGCGGTCACGGAATCGTCCTCTGCGCAGATCCCCCCATAATTGAAATAAGGGAGTGAAACCATAAAACTCCCGAAAAGAAAGCTCTTAAGATGAACAGCAGGAAAAACGCCCCTGATCTTTCCGAAGCGATCTTCCGCATACCAATAATAGGTTTTGTGGCCGAAACTCTTTTCGA
>SCUR01000137.1 GCA_004297235.1 Candidatus Manganitrophaceae bacterium
CCGGCGCCCGACCCCTTCTCCCCGGAGCCACTGTAAGGCCGAGAAGAGAACCGCCCCGCTGACAATCCCCTCATCGACGAGAATGACCCGCCTGCCGCGGAGATCGAACCCCACCGAGGTCTTCCTAAATCGCCGCCGCCGCCGAAGGATCTCTTCTTTTTTCGACGTGATCGTTTCTTGAATGTAGCGGTCCGGGATTTCATAACGGCTGATCATGTCGGAGAGGAGGCAGATCGTCCCCCCTTCGGTCATCGCGCCGAAGGCCATTTCCGGATGTCCGGGAATCGGCAGCCTCAAAGAGCGGAAAGAGATCATCGGGACCTCCAGCGATAAAGCGATTTCCTTCCCGACGATCACCCCGCCCGGAGAAAGGGCGACGACGAGCAATCCTTGATTCCGTCGATAATGGAACAGTCGTTGCGCCAACGCCCGGCCCGCCTCTTGCCGATCTTCAAAAATCGGGCAGGGAAGATCGGCCGTCTCTTTTCGATGAAACTGCTTTTCCATGAATTCCTTCTACTTCCTATTCTAGAGGGATTGGGGTTAAAGGCACAAGACCTCGGGCGTCGCAGTCCAAATGTGTTATAATCAGTCGCCTTTTTGGAGTCGGGGAACCAAGCTGATGAATATTCTGGATCTGTCCCATCTTTCCAAGTCTTACGGGATGAGGGAAGTGCTGAAAGATGTGACCTTGACCGTCGGGGAATCGGAAAAGGTCGGTTTTGTCGGACGAAACGGCTGCGGCAAGACGACCCTCTTTCGGATCATCGCCGGGATGGAGCCCGCGGACGGCGGGGAGGTCGCTTATAAACGAGGGATTTCAATCGGCTATCTCTTACAGGATCCTGTTTTGACCGAAGACCGGACGGTCGCTGAAGAGGTTCAGACGGCGCTGGTTGAAATTCGAAAAAAGCGGGAACGCTATCAAGCGATTGCCGATGCGTTGCGGTCGGCCGCATCCGCCGAGATGGAAAAACTGCTCGGGGAGCAGCAGTCGGTCGGCGAGTGGCTCAATCACCATCAAGGATGGCAGATCGATCATCGGATCGATGAGGTTCTTCTTCGGCTCGGGATTCTGGATCGAAACGAGAAAGTCCTCATGCTCAGCGGTGGAATGCGAAAGCGGGTCGCGCTGGCCAAGCTGGTGCTTCAGTCGCCCGATCTTCTCTTGCTCGACGAGCCGACGAACCACCTCGATGCGGCCACGACCGCGTGGCTGGAGGAATTTTTAATCGGTTATCCCGGCGCGGTCATGCTGATCACCCACGATCGCTACTTTCTTGACCGGGTCTCGCAACGGATCTTTGAAATCGAATCGGGCGGCGTCTACAGCTATCTGGGCGGTTACATCGATTATCTGGAGGGGCGGGCCGAGCGGCTGCTTCACGACTCCCGGGAGCAGGGGAGATTGATCACCCTGCTGCGCCGGGAGACGGAGTGGATGCGGCGGGGAGCGAAGGCCCGGTCGACGAAATCGAAAGCCCGGATCGACCGGTTCTATGCAATGCAGGACGAACGGAAAGATCACGTCGAGCGGGACATCGGGCTTCGCCTCGAGACCGACCAGCGGCTGGGGCATACCATCCTCGAACTCGACGAGATCGGAAAGTCGTTCGAAGGCCGCGTCTTGATCCGGGATTTGAGCCTCAAGCTCAAGGCGGGAGATCGAATTGGAATCATCGGACCGAACGGAGCGGGAAAAACCACCCTGCTCCGGATGATTCTCGGGGAGGACGAGCCGACCGCCGGCCGGATCGTCCGCGGGAAGAACACCAAGACCGCCTATTTCGATCAGAAAAGGGAAATCTTGGATCCCAATCTCAAAGTAGAGGAAGTTCTTGGAGAGGGGGATTGGGTGACCGTCGGCGGGGAGCGGCGGCACAAGACCGGCTATCTGGGCGATTTTCTCTTCGAGCATCACGATCAAAAGCGGTTCATCCGGACCCTCTCCGGCGGGGAGCGGGCGCGGTTGATCCTGGCGAAGATGATGCTGGAGAGCGCCAACCTTTTGATCCTCGACGAGCCGACGAACGATCTCGACATTCCGACCCTCCAGCTCTTCGACGACGCCCTGGTCGGTTACAACGGCTGCGTCCTGATGGTGACGCATGATCGGTTCTTCCTCGACAAAGTCGCCACCGGCATTTTGAGCTTTGAAGGGGAGGGGCGGGTCCGCTATACCGAAGGGAATTATGAAACCTATCTCACGCGCCTGAAAAATGAGGAAGCGCTGGCGGAGAAAGGAGAGGGCCGGCGGGTCTCCTCTCCCGAGCCCCCCCCGAAACCTTCCGTTTCCGCCGAGCGAAAAGGGCTCAGCTTCAAGGAGAAAAAAGAGCTCGAAGGGATCGAGCGGGAAATCGAGAAATTGGAGGAGAGAAAGCGGGAGCTGGAGGTCTTCTTCGCGAATCCGTCGGCCTATGCCAAGGAGTCCGAGACGGTGACCGGCTGGGCGCGCGAGCTCTCCGAAATCGAAAAAGGTTTGGAAGAAAAGATCGCCCGATGGGAGACCTTGGAGACCAAGCGGGCCGGATAATGGAGCGATCGCTTTGTTAAGAAACGCAGCCGATCAGGATCATTTCGACGCGGCCCGAAAGGCGCTTGCGGACGCCGATCCGGTCTTGTCGGCTTGCATCGAAGCGATCGGCCCCTGTCGGTTGGCCCCCGCTCCCGATCCGTTCGTTGCGTTGGTCGAGGCGATCATCTCCCAGCAACTCTCGGTGAAGGCGGCCGATACGATCTTCGACCGTCTCGCCTCCCTCTGTCCGCGCGGGCCGATCACGCCGAAAGGGATTTTCTCGACCCCGGACGCGGCGCTCCGGCGGGTCGGGCTCTCCCGCCAGAAAATCAGCTACATGAAGGATCTGGCGGGTCGATGGATCGCGGGGGAGATCCGGCCGAAAACATTTCATCTGCTTCCGGATGAGGAGGTCATCGCCCGCCTCGTCGAGGTGAAGGGAATCGGCCGATGGACGGCCGAGATGTTCTTGATCTTCGCTCTGAACCGGCCCGATGTTCTCCCCGTCGATGATCTTGGATTGAAGAAAGCGGTCCGGCAAGCGTATCGGCTGCGGAAACTTCCCTCCCCCGAAAGAATTCAAAAAATCGCCAAGCCGTGGCGGCCTTACCGATCGATTGCGACCTGGTATCTCTGGAAGAGCCTGAACAACGGACCGAAGCATCCGGTATAGCTCCCTTCGTAACCCCTGCGGAATAGAGAAGAGGCGGATCGCCTCTTCCGCCACCCGCGCCGTATAATCCTTCCGGCAAAACACGCTACAGACGGGGCGCCGTTCACCTCTCCCATCGGTTTTCCGTGCGCTGCGAGAGCTCTGTGGGATTCCCCAGTGATCCCCTTACTTCCGTTTTCTTATCCCCGCCCCGCTTCATTCCTGAAAGGGAGGTGATGCGAACTCCTCCCCATCATTACCAATACCGATCGGACATGTTCGGAACCTTCCGGGTTCACCCGATCGAATACGGTTTTGACCTGGAGATCGCAGGCCTCGTGTACTCCGAAATTGACTTTTGATATTCCCTTTCCCTATGATACCGATGTTCTTCCCCGGAGAAGGAGGCCGATGCATTTTTCGGAATCGGAGGGGTCGCGCGGCACCTTTCGCGGGGGCCGGAGGTTTCCGGCGGCTTGGAATGATAAAAGACAGAGGAGTCGCGCATGGCGCATCATCCCGGATTTCTGAAGCTGGTCGAGGAGGCCAAGAAGCGAATTAAAGAGTGCACGATCGCCGAGGTAAAGGCGAGGCTCGATGCGGGGACGCCGGTTCACTTCATCGATGTTCGCGAAGATCATGAGTGGGCCCAGGATCATGCGGCCGGGGCAAAACACCTCGGTCGGGGGATCTTGGAGCGGGACATCGAAGGGATCATCCCCGATAAGAACGCCGAGATCATTCTCTATTGCGGGGGCGGTTTTCGCTCGGCCCTCGCCGCCGATCACCTTCAGCGGATGGGCTACACCCATGTGAAGTCGATGGACGGCGGCATCAAGGCATGGCGCGCGGCGGGTTATCCGATGCTGAAGGAAGCGACGGCGGGGTAACCGCCCGACCGTTTTGATCCCTCCCCCGAGAGGATCCCTAACGGGAGGAAGGGCGTCCGGCCCGCCGTTTCAGGAGGAGCGTGCCGAGCAGGATCAGTCCTGCCGCAAGGAGCCCTTCGGAGAGGCGCGGATTCTCCAGGGTGAAAACAAGAGGGGTCAATGCGAGCCGGGTCGCCGCTTTAAACAGCGGACGCCCCGCGATGAACTCGGCGGCGGCGGGGCTCCACCGGTAGTAGAACTGGACGAAGCCCTTTCCGAACGCCGACTGCATCAACACCTCGTCGCGGAATGTTCGGAGCGTCCGGACATGCGGGTCGAGATAACTTCCATACGCCGCCGTGGCGATGAAGCAGCCCCCTCCCCCGCCGCCGTTTTCCGACGAACCGGCGGAAACGGCGATGGGGATCATGGCGACGGTCGTCTTCCCGCGCGGGTCGACGACGCTGACCTTGGCCGTATACGTGCCGGCGGAAAGATAATTTTGGGTGATCGAATTGACGGCGGTGACGGCGTCGGTGAAGCCGTCGTTTTCGAAGTCCCAGAGATATTCGGCGACGCTCTCCCCCGAGTCGGGGTCGGCGGCCTGGGCGGTGAAGGTGGTCGACAGCGGGGCATTTCCGCTCTCCGCGCTGGCGCTTAAGACGACGGTCGGCGGCTGTTCGGTTTTCAGCCGATTGAAGGTGTCGACCAGGTAGACTTTTCCCGCGCCCCAGATGTTGTTGGGGAGGGCGTTTCCGGTGAAGAGGTCGCGCCGGGCGCCGCTTTTAAAGAACGGGCGGGGGAAGTTGTTCGGATCGGTCTGGAGGATCAGGGCGGCGGCACCGGCCACCAGCGGCGCCGACATGCTTGTTCCGCTGAGCGTCCGATGCCGTCCGTCGCGCGCGATCTCTTCGGAGGGGGCGCATTGGGGGACGGGGCAATCGGCCGACGCCGCCGACACGACCCAGAAACCGGGCGCGGTGGCGTCGGGCTTGATCCGGCCGTCCCGCGTCGGGCCGCCCGAAGAGAATCGGGCGATCCCGCCGAAGTCTTCAAAGGCCGCCGTATCGTCCTGCGTTCCGGCCGGCGAAATGTCCCAGCGGAACTTGGTCGTGTGGGCTCCCACGGTCATCGCCCCTTGTGAAGAGGCCAGCTCGCCGACCGTTCCGGCGACGGAGCCGTCGGGATTCAGCGGAACATGATCGAGGAAGCCGACCTGTCCTTGGTCGGGAAGGGTCCACGCGTCCCACTTTCCGTCTCCGCCGCTCGCCGTCCGTTGCAAGGTCAGCGTCCAGACGAACGGCCCGCTTCCCTGTCCGTCGATGGCGATAAAAATATTCTTATCACCGTTGGGAGGGGAGGAAACGGCGTTGAAAATATCGACCGCCGTCCCGTCGATCGTGCCGGACTGCGTCGCTCCGGCGGCGGCGGAAATTGGGCTTCCGTCCGGCGCGATGAGGGTGACCGTGTAGGTATCCCGGCCGTCGTGCCAGAGGTTGACGGCGCTGCTGCAGTCGGGGGGAAAGCAGTGCGAGAGATCCATTTTGAACGTCTCCGGCCCATTGGCGGGAATCGTTCCCTGGGCATGGATCGGGAAGACCCCTTCATTTCCCGCCGCGGCCACGATCACCCGGCCCGGACCCGACGCATTCCGGACCACCTGGTCGAGGAGACTGGTCCCGTCGATCGGGCCGTCGTGGCTGCCGAGGCTCATATTGATCACGAACGGCGTGTTGGCGTCGCGCGCCTTGGTGAAAATGTAGCCGACGGCGTCGGCGAGGCTCACGCTCTGGCTGAATTCGGGATCGTCCTCTTTGAGTTTGACGATGATGAGATCGGCCTTCGGCGCGACCCCTTTGTATTTTCCGGCCGGTTCCTGTCCGTTCGTCGACGAGCCGTCTCCCGCCGCGATCCCCGCCACGTGCGTCCCATGGCCGTCGGTATCGGCGCTGCGGACGCGGCGGCTGTTGGGATCGGCGCTCGCGCAGTCCGGCAGAGCGGCCGTGATCTGAGAGCGGGTATACTCCACGCCGTAGTCGTTCGCGGCCTGGCCGTCTTTCCCGACGTCGGCCGCCGATTCGCCCCCTTGCGCCGTCAGGTTCTGATCCCAGAGAGAGCGGATGCGCGACCGTCCGGTCGCATCATCGATAAAGTCGCCGTGGCACCAATCGATCCCCGAGTCGATCACGCCGACGATCACCCCCTGGCCCTCGATGCCGGCGGCGTGGAGCGGTTGCGCGCCGATGCCGAGGAGAAAATCGCCGTCCGGCTTGTTGTGAAGGACCAGCGTATACTCCCCGGCCCCCGCATTTTTATCCTTCGCGGCGATGAAGAAAGGGCCGGCCGACGGGAAAGTGAAGGTCAACTCGGCGTCGGCGCCGGGCCCGGAGTCGTCATCGGACGCCAGAGGGGTGTTGCATTGATCCTCCTGGCAAATCTGCAAGAGCGGGTCGAGACCGCTCCCCGGTTTGGCCTGCATCGAGATCGTCAGGGATTCTCCGGCGGTGGCGGTGTAGTCGTAGAGGTTGAAGAATCCGGCGGTCAACCGGTCTGCAACGCCGGATGAGGCGGCGGTGGCAATGTCGTTGCGGCGCTTCAGCCGGACCGACGGCTCAATGTAGCGCACCTCTCTTTTCTCCGCCGCCGCTTCGAGGCCGGCGGGGGTGACCGTGGCGGTCGCCACGTTGCCGATCCGGCTCCGAAGCACGACGCCGGGGATCGCCGCGAGATCGATCTCGCCGGCGAGGCCGATCAAGACATCGACGGTCGTTTCCCCCTCTTTCGGGATTTTGAGAGAGAGCGATTTCTGAAGGCGAGGCAGGTCGGAAGGAGAAGATCGAAGAAGCCGCTGCAGCCGCGGGTCGAGGGTCGCTGTCCTTTTCTCGGAAAGATCGAGGGTCGCCGCCGTGGCAGCCAGACCGGCCGCGAGAACCGCCAGGAGAATCAGGCCGAACCCAAACCGCTTACGGTTCCTCATCGCCGTCCCCTTTTTGTCCGAAGGAAGCGGCCGGCTCCAACGTCTCGACAAAGTCGAGCCGGGAAATCGCCGGGATTCGTCCCGCCGGGACGGTCGCGGCGGCGATCGCGCCGACGATGCTCCGCAGCAGCGCCCCGTCCTGCCGTAGCCGGTTTTTTTCGGCTTCGGTCGGGGCGGCTTTCAGGCCGAGCAGGAGATCGAGCCGTTCCGCTCCCCCTCCCGTTGCCTCCAGCTCGCGAAGCCTCTTTTGCAGCGACGGGCTCATTTTTTCGACCGACGCGGTTTCAAGAAAAAAATTCCTCTTTTGATCAGAAGGGTCCTCCGCGTGCGGCGAAGCGGCGCAGCCGAGGAGAAGAGAGAAGAGAAGGATCGAGATATTCTGCAATCGGCTCATTCTCCCCTCCGTATAGAACCCCCCGGCAGGAGGGCGGGGGTTGGTTATCTATATCCCATCCGGTCGGTTCTTTCAAGCATAAAAAGACCGATCTACTCCTTGACAGGGGAGAGGCGCTTCGCTACGATACAGCCACCGTTTGCTGGAGGAGGATGGAATGGAAAGTCTTTGGTCGGATCGGGATGCGAAGGGGTTGGCGGGGGTCGATTTGGTCGTTTATACCTCCCGGATCATCGGGACGAATCCCAATTTGGTGTTGTGGGGCGGAGGAAATTCGTCGATCAAAGTCGACGGGCGGGATCACACCGGTACCCCGGTTCGGATTCTCTGGATCAAAGGGAGCGGGTCGGATATGCGAACGATCGCCGCAAAGAACTTCACGCCGCTTCGCCTCGATGACCTTCTCCCGTTGATGAAGCGGGAGGCGATGACAGACGAAGAGATGGTCGCCTATCAGATGAAGTCGGTCTTAGAGCCGGGCGCCCCCAAGCCGTCGATCGAGACGCTGCTGCACGCCTTCCTCCCTTCGCCTCACATCTACCACACCCATGCCGACGCGATCTGTGCCTTAACCGACACGCCGAACAGCCCGAAGGTTGTCGAGGAAGTTTACGGAAAGGACGTGGCGGTCGTCGACTACATCCGGCCCGGGTTTCTGCTGTCGAAGTGGGTCGGCGAAGCCTATCAGAAAAATCCGAATCTCAAAGCGATCATCCTCGACAAACATGGGCTGATCACCTGGGGTGATACGGCGAAAGAGGCGTACGAGTTGACGATCTCGATGGTGACCAAGGCCGAGAAGTATGCGGCCAAGAAAGGGCGGGGAAAGCTCGCCCTCGGCGGATTGAAGGCGCCGGCCCTCTCACACGCCGAGCGACATGCGGTGGCGGCGGAGGTCGCGCCGACGTTGCGTGGCGAGGTGAGCCGCAAAAAACGAATGGTCCTGCAGTACGAAGACGCGCCGGCGGTGTTGAAATTCGCCGGCTCGGAAGAGGCGAAGCGGCTAACGCAAATCGGCCCCTTTACCCCCGATCACCTGATGCACACGAAGCCATGGCCCCTCTTCGTCGATACGAAAAAGCCGGACGATCCGATCAGGCTGCGCGAAAAGATCCGGAGGGGGGCGGAGGCGTATCGCGAAAAGTACATCGCTTACTTCGAGAAGTACAAGACGCCCGGCGTGACGATGCTCGATCCGAACCCGCGCGTCGTTCTGATCCCCGGCATCGGGATGTTCACCACCGGCAAAGACCGCCGCGCGACGCGCATTCCGCGCGATCTCTATCTGCATACGATGTCGGTGATTCAAGCCGCCGCGGGGATCGAGGCATACCGGTCGATCACGACCCGCGAGATCTGCGATTTCGAATATTGGCCGATGGAGAACTTCAAGCTGACGCTGCTGCCGCCGGAGAAGGAATTCTCCCGGAGGATCGTTCTTGTCACCGGCGCCGCGGGTGGAATCGGGCGGGCGATCGCGACCGCCTTCGTCGAGGCGGGGGCGATGGTGGTTTTGACCGACATCGATCTGAAGAAAACGCAGGCGCTCGTCGATGAGATCAATCAGAAGGCGGGTGAGGTGAATGCGACGGCGGTGGCGATGGATGTGACCGATGAGAAGAGCGTCCGGCGCGGATTCGAGCAGGCGGTCCTTGCTTACGGAGGGCTCGATATTTTCATCTCCAACGCGGGGATTGCCAAGACCGCGCCGGTTGACAAACTGTCGCTCTCCGATTGGGAGGTATCGCTCGCGGTGAATGCCACCGGTCATTTCCTCACCTCGCAGTCGGCGCTGCGGATCATGAAGGACCAAGGGATCGGCGGATCGGTCGTCGTCGTGGCGACCAAGAATGTCCTCGCCCCCGGAAAAGATTTCGGCGCCTACTCGGCCTCCAAGGCGGCGCAGGCGCAGCTCGCCCGGATCATGGCAATCGAGAACGCCGGCGCCGGCATCCGGGTAAACATGGTCAACCCCGACGGCGTTTTCGAAAACTCCGGCCTCTGGTCGCCGGCGATCCGCGAAGAGCGGGCGCGGGCCCACGGCATCCCGGTCGAGCAGGTCGAAGATTTCTACGCCAAGCGGAATCTGCTTCAGATGAAGATTACCGCTCGCGACGTCGCTGAATCGGTCCTCTTCCTCGCTTCCGACCGCGCCGCCAAGACCACCGGCGCGATGATTCCGGTAGATGGCGGGGTCCGAGAGGCCTTTCCGCGGTAATGGCGATGATTCAGGGCGTCCGTATTTCCAGGTTGTTATTAGTCAGGTTTGGTTGGGTCGTGTTTTGCCTGACGATCCTCCACCTTTTACCATCCAACGCACCGGCCGCCGGCGGAGTGCAAGGCCGTCTCATCATCGATGGTTCTCCCGCAGAAGGCGTCGTCGTCTACCTTCGCGATCTGAACAAGCCCCCCGCCCCGGTTCCACCGATGTCGATCACCATTCGCGCGGAGAAATTCAAATTCAAGCCGAAGTTGAGTCTGGTGACGGTCGGCGCCACCGTCACCTTCCAGAATAACGACTTCGAGGTGCACAACGCCAAATCCGATTCGCCGGAGAATGCGTTCGACCTGGGGATGATCGCCGCCGGCACGTCAAAGAAGACCGTCTTCAAAAATCCGGGCGCGATCGATCTGCGCTGCCGCGTTCACTCCGATATGGGGGGAATGATTTTTGTCGCTCCCTCTCCCTTCTTTATGCTGATCGAATACGACGGGCGATTTGAGCTCTCGGGGGTACCGCCCGGCGATTACGAGATCCACGTCTGGCATCCGCAGCGGGACACGACCGATCAGAAACCCAAGGGGATCGCCGTCCGGGTCGGCCCCGGAATCACGACCGTCAATCTCGACTGGACCGGGAACGCGCTCACCCGTAAAAATCCCTGATCGGATTTCCTTTCCCTCTCCTTCTTCGACTCCATTTTATGTTAGAATGAGCCGCTTTTTTCGCAGATGGAGGTCCATGTCGTACGGTCGAAAACCGATTCCTCCCTTTCCCGGCTGGGCGGCGGCGCTCGGGCCGGGGATCGTCTGGATGGCGCTGGCGCAGGGGAGCGGGGAGCTGATTTGGTGGCCCTATATCGTCGCCAAGTATGGGCTGACCTTTCTCTTTCTCCTCATCCCGGCTTGTTTCCTTCAATATCCGCTCACCGTCGAGATCGGCCGCTACACCTTGCTGACCGGCGAGAGCATCTTCCAGGGGTTCATCCGGCTCCATCGCGGCTTTGGCATCTTTCTCTGGATCTTGATGACCCTCTCGTTCCTCTGGTTCGGCGCCTTCGCTTCGGCCGGGGGGACGGCGATGGCGGCGCTGACCCGCTTTCCCGCCGGCTGGAGTCCGCGCGGCCAGACCCTCTTCTGGGCCTATGCGACGATTGCGATTTTCCTCATCGCGATCCTGCTCAGCGGCGTGGTCTACACCTTGATCGAATGGTTCATGAAGATTGTGGCGGTGACGACGGTGGCCGGGCTTCTTTGGGCCTGCCTCCAGCCGGAGGTGTTCCAGGCGACGCCCGGCTTTTTTGCCGGCCTCTTCGGAATCTCCGATCCGATCCCGCGCCCCTGGGATCGCGCCGACGCGACAAAACTGCTGACGGCGATCACCTTCGCCGGGCTCGGCGGGTTCTGGATTCTCTTCTACTCTTACTGGCTGCGCGACAAGGGGAGCGCGATGGCGGCACATGTCGGCCGGATCACCGGCCTCGCCGGAAAGCCGGAGACGATCACCGCCGAGGGATTTCTACCGGAGGAGACCGCCGACGCGCCGGCCCATTGGGCGAGATGGGAGCGCTATCTCTCCACCGATGCGCTGATCGGAATCTGCGGCAATCTTGCCACGACGCTGATGACCTGTCTTCTCGCCTATGCCCTGCTCTTTCCGAAGGGACTCCTTCCGCAGGAGTACGAATTGGCGGTGGTGCAAAGCCGGTTCTTCGAGGTGAGCTGGGGGGCGTTCGGACGGATTCTTTTCCTCATCGTCGCGGCGGCTTTTCTGACCGACACCTGGCTGGCCACCGCCGACGCCGTCAGCCGGATGCAGGCCGATATCGTGACGATCCTCTTCCCCGCCACCAAAAAGATCTCGGTGCGTCACTGGTATTATATTTTTCTCGGCCTGCTGACGGGAATTACCTCGTTGACCATGCTTCTCGATCAGCCCGGCCCGCTGATCCTCGTCAGCGCGGTCATCGGATTCGCCGGAACGGTGATCTTCCCCGTGGCGCTCTATCTTTTAAACCATCGTCTCTTGGCTGCCCAGCTTCCGGAGTGGGCCCGGCCTTCAAAGAGGTCGGCTTGGCTTCTCGGTGTTTCATTTATCGCTTACTTTTGTCTTGCGGTGGGTTATCTCTGGATCGTGTGGGCCGGCGGATCTTGAAATTTTTTACGCCGGAGATTATTGTTGCGCGAATGGTCTTTCCATAGGAACGATAAAGGAGTTATTATGAATGTACATGTTATTCAGAGAACGATTTTGAAAGCGGCAACATCGATCCTCGCTCTTTGTTTGGCGTGGGTTTACCTCTCGGCGAGCGCCGAGGCCGCCACCGTTCAAGGAACGGTTCGGATCGGTTCTGAGCCGGGAGAAGGAGCGGTGGTTTATCTGAAGAGCAGCGGCGCCAAGCCGGCGCCGGTGCCGCCGAAACAGGCGACGATTCGGCAGGAGGGATTGGAGTTCAAGCCGTTTTTCACTGTGGTCCCGGTCGGCTCGACCGTTCTTTTCGAAAATGAGGACAATGAGATGCATAACGTCCACTCGACGACCCCCGGCAACCGTTTCGATATCGGGGCGCATAATAAAGGAGACGTCAAGTCGGTCATCTTCGAGAAGCCGGGCGCGGTGATGCTCCGGTGCAAGATTCACACGCAGATGCGCGGAATGGTCTTCATCGCCCCGACGCAATATTATGCGACGGTCGGGAAAGATGGAA
>SCUR01000138.1 GCA_004297235.1 Candidatus Manganitrophaceae bacterium
CTTCAATCATCGGCATCTGCTCCAGCAGCTCTCCACGGAGCTCTCCCGAACCCAGCGCTACGGCCGCGCCCTGACGCTGGCGATGCTCGACATCGACCACTTCAAACGATACAACGACACGCACGGACATCTCATGGGGAATGAAATCCTCCGCGCGTTGGGAGATATCATCCGGAGGAATATTCGAGAAACCGATATCGCGGCCCGATACGGGGGAGAAGAGTTCTCGATCATCATGCCGGAGACGAATCGGGCGAAGGGGAAATTGATTGCGGAGCGGCTGCGGAAGGCGATCGCCGACTACCCGTTCAGAAACGTAAAACAGCAGCCGGGAGGCGCCATCACCATGAGCATCGGGCTCGCCTCCTATCCGGAAAACGCCGCCTCGCCGCACGATCTCATTGAAACGGCCGACCGCGCCCTCTATCGCGCCAAATCGACCGGGCGAAACCGGGTCTGCGTATCGACGAAAAGCGGGCCTCGGAAACCGGGCGCCGAAGACCGGAGTGGAAAGAAAAATAAAAAAGCCCTTACCTCCCGGTAGGGGCCTCGCAGGGGTGTGAGTCGTCATTCCCGATAAAACATTCGGGAACGGCCATTTCAATCTTTTTCAAGATCCCGTTAAAGGCTCAAATCTTGCGGCAGGAGACTCGGATCGATTTTCCCGAGGGCGGTCAGCGAGAGATGCTTCGAGTCGAAGAGCCCTTTGGCGAGCTGTTGAACCTGATCGAGCGAGACGCGGTTGATCTCCCGGACCACCTCTTCCAGCGTGAAATATCGGCCGAAGTAAAGCTCGTCCTTGGCCAGCTTGCTCATCCGGCTGCTGGTGCTCTCCATGCTGAGCATCAGGCTCCCCTTGATATGGTTCTTCGCCTTGTCCAGCTCGACCGCATCGACCCCTTTGTCCTTGATCCGCTTGAACTCCTTTAAAACCAGACCGATCACCTTCGGGGCATTTTTAGCGCTGGTCCCGGCATAAACGGTAAAGAGCCCTCCGTCCTGATAAGAGGAAGGATAGGAGTAGATCGAGTAAGCCAGCCCCCGCCGCTCACGCACTTCCTGGAAAAGACGCGAGCTGACGCTTCCTCCGAGAATCGTATTGAGCACATAAAGCGCATAGCGGTCGGGATGGCGGTGCGGGAGGCCCTGCGTTCCGATGCAGAGGTGGACCTGTTCCAGATTCCGCTTCTTGACCTGGAAATTGGGGGTCATCTGCGGGGCCAGGCGCGGGTGCAGGTCGATCTCCTTCGCGGAATATTTTCCGAACGCCTTCTCCAGCGCCTTCATCAACGGCGGAAGATCGAAATGGCCGGCGACCGAGATCACGATCTCTTTCGGATCGTAGGTCCGCTTGAGAAAACGGAGGATCTTTTTGCGGGTCATATCGGAGATCGTCTCGATCGTTCCGAGAATCGGACGCCCCAGCGGGTTTCCTTTCCAGATGTCCTTGGTGTAGAGGTCGTGGACGAGATCTTCCGGATCGTCTTCGACCATCTTGATCTCTTCGATCACCACCTGCTTTTCCTTCTCGATCTCCCGCGGATCGAAGGTCGAGTAATGGAAATTATCGGAGAGGATTTCGACCGCTTTGGAGAGGTGATCGTCGAGGACCTTGGCGTAGAAGGTCGTCGTCTCGCGGGAGGTAAAGGCATTCAGCTCGCCGCCGATCGCATCGATCTCCCGGGCGATCTCCTTGGCGCTCCGCTTCTCGGTTCCTTTAAAAAACATATGCTCCAGGAAATGGGAGATGCCGTGCTCGTGGGCCTCTTCGTCCCGGGAGCCGATATTCACCCACAGCCCGATGGAGACCGATTTGACAGAGGCCATCTTTTCCGCGACAATCCGCATTCCGTTGTCCAAAACGACTTTCCGAACCATGTCTATCGACTCTCCTTGAAGATGCGCTCGTGATGAATCCAATCGTAGCAGAAACCGCACAGGGCGGGATAGACCTGAGCGGATGTCCGCCTACGCGGACATCCGCTCGGAAGAAAAACCCAGTGATGACGATTTTTACTCTTTGGCGCCCTTGGCTTCGGCCGGAGGAGGAGGAAGGGTCTCTTTCCGGGAGAGACGGATCTTCCCTTGCCGATCGACTTCGAGGACCTTCACCGTCACCTCGTCTCCCTCCTTGACCTCATCGGAGACGTTCTTGACCCGATGATGGGCCAACTGGGAGATGTGGACCAATCCGTCGACGCCCCGCCGAAGCTCGACGATGGCGCCGAAGTCCATGATCCGGGTGACCTTGCCGACGTAGACCCGGCCGACCTCGACCTCCTCGACGATCATGTTGATCATTTCGATCGCCTTCTTGGCCGCCTCTTCATCCATGGAGGCGATGTGGATCGTTCCGTCGTCTTCGATATCGATCTTAACACCGGTCTGCTCGATGATCCCGCGAATGACTTTTCCGCCCGGCCCGATGACCTCCCGGACCTTGTCGGATTTCACCTTCATGGTGACGATGCGCGGCGCATAGGTGGAGAGCTCCGGCCGCGGCGCGGCAAGCGCTTCCAGCATTTTCCCCAAGATGTGCAGCCGCCCCTGCTTCGCCTGCTCCAGGGCCTGCTTCATGATGGCGATGGTCAGCCCGCCGATCTTGATGTCGAGCTGAAAGGCGGTGACCCCCTGCGCCGTCCCGGTAACTTTGAAATCCATGTCGCCCAGGTGATCTTCCAGACCGAGAATGTCGGAGAGAATCTGAACCCGCTTCCCCTCCAAAATCAGGCCCATTGCAATCCCCGCCACCGGACGGACGATCGGCACGCCGGCATCCATCAGGGCGAGGGTTCCGCCGCAGACGCTGGCCATGGAGGAGGAGCCGTTCGACTCCAGGATATCGGAGACGATCCGGATGGTGTAAGGAAATACCTCCTTGCTCGGGATAATCGGCTTGAGCGCCCGCTCCGCCAGAGCGCCATGTCCGACCTCGCGACGGCCGGGGCCCCGCATCGGCCGGGCCTCTCCGACGGAGAAGGGGGGGAAATTATAGTGAAGCATGAAGGTCTTCTTCCACTCCCCTTCCAGGGAGTCGATCCGCTGTTCGTCCTCGGACGTGCCGAGGGTCACCACGGCCAGGCTCTGCGTCTCGCCGCGGGTAAAGAGCGCCGACCCGTGCGTGCGGGGGAGAATCCCCACCTCGCAGGTGATCGGGCGGATATCGGCCGGCCCGCGGCCGTCGGCCCGAACCCCTTTGGTCAAAATCATCTCCCGGACCGCTTCCCGCTCCAGCTCGTGAAAGAGCGCTTTGATCTCGCGGGTCCGATCGACCTCGCCGGTATTGACGGCTGCGAGCTTCTCCTGAAGGAGATGGTCGAGCCGCTCCTGCCGCTCGGTCTTGTTCGGGATCAGCACCGCTTGTTGAACCGGCCCGGAGAGGCTCTCCCTCAATTGCTTCTCAAACGCTTCGTCCCGATCGATCGCCACGGGGGAGCGCTTCGCCTTGCCGACCTTCGCCTGAAGCTCCTTCTGGAGTTGGATGGTCGCCTGGAGGGCCTGATGCCCGAAGGCGACCGCTTCCAGAACCACCTCTTCGGGGAGCTCTTTGATCTCGCTTTCGACCATCATGACGGCTTCGGCGGTGCCTGCGAGGACGATATTCATGTCGCTCTTCTCGATCTCCTCCAGGCTCGGCATGGCGACGAGCTTTCCGTCGATCCGGCCGACGCGGATCGCGCCGATCGGGCCGTTGAAGGGGATGTCCGAGATGGTGACCGCCGCGGAGGCGCCGACCATTCCGAGAATCTCGGTGGAGGCGGAGAGATCGCTCGAAAGAACCGAGGCGATGATCTGGGTCTCAAAATACCAATGATCCGGAAAGAGAGGCCGCATCGGCCGGTCGATCAACCGGCTGGTCAACGTCTCTTTTTCGCTCAGCCTTCCTTCTCTTTTGAAAAATCCGCCCGGAATCCTTCCGGCGGCATAGGCTTTCTCCTGATAATCGACGGTGAGCGGAAGAAAATCGACGTTTTTCGCTTCCTTCGACGCCACCGCCGTGGCCAGGACCATGCTCTCGCCATACTGGACAAAAACGGCGCCATCCGCCTGCCGGGCCATCCGTCCTGTCTCCAGAATCAGCTTTTTTCCCGCGATGTCTGCTTCTACGCGATGAACCATAATCTGTAACTCCTCTAATAGAGCAGCAGGCCACAGAACTACAATGAGGAACCAAGAAGGTAACGTGAGGCGTGAGGCGTAAGGCGTGAGGGGTAAAAGATTTAAAGCTTAAAGCTTTATGCCTTTGCCTTTCCCCCTTTCGCCTAACGCCTCACGCCTAACGTCATTTCGCCCTTATTGGCTCTTCATTGTATTTCTGTGCCGGCTGCGATACGTTTAGCCGGACCTTCACCAGGGAAGGTCCATCGGCCTCATTACTTTCTGAGTCCCAACTTACCGATGATCGCCTGATACCGGGCAAAGTCGTTCTGCTTCAGATAATCGAGCAGTCTTCGGCGACGGCTGACCATATTGATCAAGCCCCGTCGAGAGTGGTGATCTTTCTTATGGGTCTGAAAGTGCTCCGTCAGATAGGAAATCCGGTTTGTTAAAAGGGCGATCTGAACCTCCGGGGATCCGGTATCGGTTCCATGGATTGCATTTTCTTTGATCACACTCTGTTTCTTTTCCTTAACGAGCGGCACGTGATGTTCCTCCTTATGGTTAATATAATGAACTTGGAACCGATTCTTCCACTCCGGCGCCGACTTCCGGCCCCGAGACATCGGAAAGAACCGTTTCTATTTTAAAAAAAGACGCTCGACTTCCCCCGATCTCACTCTCATCGATTTCCGCGCGGCCGATCGCCAAGAGCTGATCCTCGGGGTCCAACAGACGAAGCGGCTCTCCTTTTTTAAAAGAAGTCCGCTTCAAAATCGCTTGGGGACCGACCGGCGCGCCATGGAGGATCTTCTCCCGGTAGGGCCCCTTGACCCAGACCGCAGGAAGATCCTTCAACACCTGATTCAAAGAGTACACCTCTTCTTCCCAAGTCCCTTCCGCAACCCGCTCGCAAAACCGGCCCAGCTCGATCGAATCGGAGATGTGAAATTGATCCGCGCAGGTTCGGCGCAGCTGGAGCAAATGCCCCCCCACCCCCAGCTTCGTCCCGATATCGGCGCAGAGGGTCCGCACATAGGTTCCCTTCGAGCAGACGACGCTGAAGGCGACGTCTGCTCCCTCGATCCCCTTGAAACGCATTTCCCGGATCGTGACGGCGCGGGCCGCCCGCTCCACCGTCTTTCCGGCGCGGGCCGAGCGATAGAGCGGAACCCCTTTCACCTTGATGGCGGAGTACATCGGCGGCATCTGCTCATAGGTTCCGACAAACGACGCCATCGCCTCGCGAACCCGCTCCTCGATTCCGGAGGGGACATCGACGCTCCGGAAGACCTTCCCGGTGGCATCCTGCGTGTCGGTCTCCTCGCCGAGACGGAGGACCGCCTCATACTCTTTCTCGGCATCCATCAGAAAATGAACGACTTTGGTTCCCTTTCCAAAGCAGATCGGAAGGACGCCGGTCGCCTGCGGATCGAGGGTTCCCGCATGACCGACCTTCTTGACGCGCAAAAGCCCCCGGATCTTGGCCACCACATCGTGGGAGGTCCAACCGGCCGGCTTATCGATATTGATGATTCCGTCTTTGATCATGAATGGCCTTAGATTTCGGATTGCGGATTGCGGATTTAAAACCGAAACCTCTTTTCTCTTTCACATTCCGCAATCCGCATTCCGCAATTTAACTGACCGCCTGATAGACCGCTTCCTGCACCGAGGCGAGGATCGTATCCCGCACCTTCTCCCAGGGGCCGAATCGGGTGCAGCCGGCGGCATAGATATGCCCGCCCCCGCCCCAACGCTTCGCCAGAAGGGCCACATCGACTTTCCCCTGCGATCGGAAGCTGATTTTATACTGTTCCGGACCGACCTCTCGGAAAAAGACCGCCACCTCGACCTTTTCGACCGACCGGGGGTAGGTCACGAAATCTTCCGTATCTTCGAGGGTCGTTCCTGTTTTTCGAAGCTGCGCCTGCGTCACCTCGATCCAGGCGATCCGCTCGTCGGCGCTGAGCTCCATTTTCGCCAGGACCTCGGCAAGCAGCTTCAGACGGCCCGAGCTGTTCGCCTCAAAGAGGGCGGTGGCGATGCGAAAAGGATCGGCCCCCTGCTCGATCATCTCCCCCGCAATCTGGAGCGCTCGCGAGGTGGTATTTACATATCGAAACGATCCGGTCTCCGTAATCAACGCGGTGTAAATACAGGTCGCGATGGAAGGGGTCATCCGGGTGCCCATCGCCTTGAGCAGGTCGTAGATCATCTCGCCGGTCGCCATGGCGGTCGGCAGCACCCAATTGATATGTCCGTAGGATGGATTGGTGATGTGATGATCGATATTGATCAAGAGGGGGATGGCGTCGGAACCGGTGTATCCCGTCCGCTCGAAACTGCCGGAGTCGACCACGATCAGGGCGTCCGCCGGCTGTATCATGGCCTTCTGTTGAGAGAAGAGCCCCTCGTGGGGAAGGAAAAGGAGCTGCTGCGGAATCGGATCTTTATTGATCACTTCCGCTTTTTTTCCCATATCCCGGAGGGCCAGCGCCAGCGCCATGCCGGAACCGATTGCATCTCCCTCCGGACTCACATGTCCCGTAATGATGAATGATTGCTTCTCTTGGAGAACCGACACCACTTGAGGTAGACTCATTCGTTATCCTGATACAGTGCAGCCATACCGCTCATCCCTTCCGGTTGTTAAGACCGTCCGCGCAGACAGCAGCCGCTTCTCGGCGCATCACTGCTTTTCCTTTTCGATTCGGTCGAGGAGATCCAGAATGTTGGAGACCTTCTCGGTCGACTCGTCCGGCAAAAACACCAGCTCCGGAATGCGGCGAAGATGCAATCTCCTCGATAATTCCGCCCGGATGAAGCCGGCCGCCTTCTTCAGACCGATAAAAGCCTGCTTCGGATCTTGCTCCTTCTGAACCGTCACGAAAATTTTCGCATGCTGCAGATCGTCGGAAACGTCCACGGAAGTCACCGTGACAAAGCCGATGCGCGGGTCGCGCGTCTTTCGCATCAAGATGTCGGCCACCTCCATCTTGATTTGATCTCCGATTCGATCTGTTCTCTTGTACTCATGCACGGCGAAAGACACCCGTCCTCCCTCTCCCGGTGAGAGCCTTAAATGAATTCGAGTTGATGGTGAACGATCTGGACCTCCGGAAAACTCGCGATAAACCCGACGACCTTGTCCATCACCTCGTTCACAAAACTTCTGTCGTTGGCCACCGTCGTCACGCCGAGAATCGCCTTCTGCCAGAGATCCTGCTCGCCGACTTCCGCCACGGCGACGTTGAACTTGTTCTTGATCTTATTCTTAATGCTTTGCAGGACCTGCCGCTTCCCCTTTAAAGAGCCGCTCATCGGGATATAAAGCTCAATCGTACAGACGCCGACAACCATTTTCATAATAAGTGAGGAGTGAGTAGTTAGGAGTGAGGAGAAAAATTTGCTTTTACCCCTCACTACTCACTCCTAACTCCTCACTGGTTTTAAAGTTTGGCCGCGATCTTATCGTGCGTGTAGACCTCGATGATGTCGCCGACCTTAATGTCGTTGAAGTTCTCGATGCCGATGCCGCATTCGTACCCGGCCTGCACCTCTTTGACGTCATCTTTAAATCGACGCAACGAGCCGATCTTCCCTTCGTAAACGACCACGCCGTCCCGGATCACGCGGGCGCCGCTGCTGTTTCGCGAGACCATCCCGCTGCTGACATGGCCTCCGGCGATGACCCCTTGCTTCGGAATCTGGAAAACCTGCCGGACCTCGACCCGTCCGAGCGTTCTCTCTTTGAGGGTCGGCTCCAACAAGCCCTCCATCGCCGCCTTCACGTCGGCGATGGCGTCATAAATAATCGTGTAGAGGCGGATATCGACATTCTCCCGCTCGGCCAGCTCTTCCCCCTTCGTCTCCGGCCGGACGTTGAACCCGATGACGATCGCGTTCGACGCAGAGGCGAGGAGAATATCCGATTCGGTGATGCTCCCGACCCCGCGATGGATCACGCGGAGCTTCACCAACGGAGAGGTCAATTTCTCGAGCGATTCTTTGATCGCTTCGGCGGAGCCCTGGACGTCGGCTTTGACGATGATGTTCAGCTCTTTCACCGTCCCCTCCTGAATCTCTTGATAGAGATCATCGAGGGTAACGCGCCGGGTCTGAGAAAGCTCCAGCAGCCGCTGCCGCTGAGACCGGCTCTGGGCCACCTCCTTGGCGGTCCGCTCATCGGCCACGACCACGAAGGTATCTCCCGCGAGGGGAACGCCGTCGAGACCGATCACCTCCACCGGGGTGGAGGGCGCCGCCGCGTCGACTTTCTTTCCTTTGTCGTTGATCAGAGCGCGGACCTTTCCGAAGTGCGATCCGGTCACGAAGATGTCGCCGACGCGCAAGGTTCCCTGCTGCACCAGGACGGTGGCCACCGGACCGCGGCCGCGGTCGAGCTTCGCTTCAACGATCGTCCCGACCATCGGTCGATTCGGGTTGGCTTTCAGTTCGAGCACCTCGGCCTGCAGAAGGATCATCTCCAGCAGCTCGTCGAGACCGACCTTCTTCTTCGCGGAGACCTCGGCAAAAATGGTTTTGCCCCCCCACGCTTCCGGGATCAGCTCATACTCCGCCAGAGCGGTCTTCACCCGGTCGGGGTTGGCTTCCGGCTTGTCGATCTTATTGATCGCGACGATGATCGGCACATTCGCCGCCTTGGCATGGTTGATCGCTTCGATCGTTTGGGGCATCACCCCGTCGTCGGCCGCGACCACCAGGACGACGATATCGGTCACCTTCGCTCCCCGGGCCCGCATGGCGGTAAAAGCCTCGTGGCCCGGCGTGTCGAGGAAGGTCACCCTTTTTTCTCCGACCGTCACGGTATAGGCGCCGATATGCTGTGTGATGCCGCCCGCTTCGCCTTCGGTCACCTTCGTCTGACGGATGGAGTCAAGCAGCGAGGTCTTTCCATGATCGACATGCCCCATGATGGTGATGACCGGAGATCGCGGCAGCAGGGCGTTCGGATCGTCCGGCATCGACGGATTGAGGATCTCCTCTTCGGTCTTCTCGGAAACCAATTCGGCCTTGACGCCGAATTCCTCCGCGATCAAGGAGGCCTCGTCGAGGGAGATCGGGTGGTTGATCGTCGCCATCTTTCCCATGACCATCAGCTTGGAGATAATCGACGGGACCTTCTGGCCGATCAGCTCCGAAAACTCCTTCACGGTCATTCCTTCATAAAGTTTAACCACTTTCCTCCTGGGCTTGGTGATATCGCTTGAGACGGCGGGACCTCGCCGGAGCGCTTTTCGGTCCTCCTTGCGGTGAATCGGCTTGAAATCTTGCCACTTCCTTGCTTCCACCGGAACTTCGGCGATCGTCTCCGCTTCCTCGACTTCCGGATAAAGCTGCGGCCGCTTCGGCCGTTTCGCCTTCTCCTTAAATTTGGAGGCAAAATCTTTTCTCAGCTCGGGCTTGAGCTCGACTTTCCCCTTCTTCTTATCTTTATCGGCCTTCTTCTCGGCTTCCTCTTTGGCGGTGCCGGGCGTAGAAAGCACTTTGATTCCGCCCGGAGCGGGAATCGCCGGCTCGCCGACCGGAGGAAGGCTCGGCTTGACCTCTTCTTCCGTCGGGGCGGGCGCAGGCAAACCGTCGGAAGTTGCCGGCGCGCCGATCGCCGCGGGGGCAAGCGGCTCCATGGAGGGGCTGGGGGCCGGAGCCGCCGTTTCCGGCGTCTCGGCGACCGCGGCTTCCTCCTTGGCGGCCAAAGGCGGCGGCGCCATCTCTTCCGGCGTCGGCTTCCTCTTGATCAGCACGCGCGATTTCTTTTCGGCCGCGGGAGCGGACGGAGGGGCCGCCGCTTTGGCCGACTTCGTCGCTTTCGACGCCGCCTTCACCAACGCGGGCTTCTCCATCCCTTTCACAACCGCTTGGATGTCGCTCTCCTCCAAGGCGCTCATATGGTTGCTCGCCTTGATCCCCATCCTCTTCAGAAGAGCCATCATCTCCTTGGTCGGGATGCCGATCTTTTTTGCAAGTTCAAAAACTCTCATTTGCTTCTACCTTCTTTCCTTTGAGGCTGTGAACAAATCCTCTCCCGAGCAAAATGAAACCTCGCAAAAAGGACTAGGCCCCTTCCCCTCTCTTCTCCATTTTCAGCAGGCTCCTCGCCTCCTCGATGATCTTGCCGGCCGTTTTGATTCCGATCATCGGGATATCGGAAAGCGCTTCTTCGTTCGTTTCGGCCAGCTTCTGAACACTGTCGATGCCGTGCTCCTTCAGCGCTTCGACCATATTTTCCCCCACGCCGGGAACATCGGAGAGGGTATACTCCCGCTTCTCGGCCGCCTGGCGCTGCTCCTCCACGATCTGCGCATCCTGCTGAATTTTCTGCTCGTGAGAAATGGCCGCGGCAATCTCCTGCTCGCGCTCCTTGGCGCGCTCTTTCTCGTATTCGCCTTGGTTGATGATATCGATCTTCCATCCGGTCAACTTGGCGGCCAGACGGACATTCTGTCCCTTCTTCCCGATGGCGAGCGAAAGCTGCTGGTCCGAAACCACCACCAGCGCCGATTTCTCACCCTCATTGATGCCGACCTTTTCGATCACCGCCGGGCTGAGCGCCTCGCCGATGAAGGTCCGCGGGTCATCGCTCCAGGTGACGATGTCGATCTTCTCCCCCTTCAGCTCTCTAACGACCGCTTGTACGCGCGAGCCGCGCACCCCGACGCAGGCTCCCACCGGATCGACCGCCTGATCTTTCGAGAGGACCGCGATCTTGGTCCGATCGCCCGGCTCCCGGACAACCCCCTTGATGATCACGACCCCTTCGGCAATCTCGGGGACTTCCACCTCAAAAAGCTTCGCCACAAAATTGGGGTGCGTCCGGGAGAGAACGATCTGCGGGCCCTTCGCCGAAGGCTTCACCTCCAGCAGATAAGCCCGGATTCGGTCGCCCCGGCGATAGCTCTCGCGCGGCACCTGCTCTTGGTAGGGAAGGATCGCTTCGGTCTTGCCGAGCTCGACGATGTAGTTGCGCCGCTCTTGCCCCAAGATCATGCCGCTGATAATCTCCCCCTGCCGGACCGAGTATTCCCGATGAACCGACTCCCACTCCGCCTCGCGGACCCGCTGAAAGATCACCTGTTTGGCGGTCTGCGCCGCGATCCGGCCGAAGTCCTCCATCTCTAGCAGCGAGCCGATCTCATCGCCCAGCTCCGCCGACTCGTCGACTTTCTTGGCTTCGTCCAGTGAAACCTCGGCGCGGGGATTGGTGACGGTTTCGACGATCTTCTTCAGGGAGATCACCTCGATCTCGCCGGTTTGGGAGTCGAGCTTGACCTGGATATTCTCGTTCGCGCCGTACCGCTTCTTCGCCGCGGTCAGGAGCGCAGACTCCACCGCCTTGATGATCTTCTGGCTCTCTATTCCCTTCTCTCTCCCAATCTGATCGATGACAGAGAGGAGCTCGCGATTCATTTTGGTTAACCTCCTCGTTTTCTTGAACGGATCGACGGACTGAACCCGGTCCGATCCATTATACCTTTTGAATACCCCCGATTTCCAGGAGAATTCGGTTCTCTCGGCTAAAACTCAACCTCAAGACGGGCCTGAGTAATCTGGTCGAGAGGAATGATGACCTCCTTCCCCCCCTCCAGATGGAGGACCATTTTCTCTTCTTTGAAATCGGCGAGTCGGCCGGCGAATACTTTCTGGTTATCAATGGGCGTGGACGTCTTGATCTTGACCTTCTTCCCGACGGATCGGATGAAATCGTCCTTCTTTCTCAGAGGCCGATCCAGGCCGGGGGAGGAAACCTCGAACGTGTAATGATGCGGGATCGGGTCCTCCACATCCAGCGCCTGGCTGAGATAGCGGCTGACCTTCTCGCAATCGTCGAGGGTCACCCCTTTTTCTTTGTCGATGAAAACACGAAGGGTGCCGCTCCGTTGCGAGCCGGCATACTCGACCTCGACCAGTTCCAATCCCAGCGAGCGCAGCATCGGCTCCGCAATCTGTTTCACCTTATCGACCAGGGCCGCTCGTTCCATTTTAGTCTCTTAAAACAAAAAAGTGGGCGGAAGACCATGCCCACTTTAAAAGTAGACCAAATTCAGAGGTGTTTATAACATATACAATGAGAAAATGCAAGAGGAATCCTCGTTCTCTAAGCGATCTGTTCCTGGAAGGCGCGGTATAAAAACAACGTCTTTTCTCCGGGGCGGCCGGCCCCGATCGGTCTTCCATCCAGCCGGACCACCGGGAGGACTTCGACGGTCGTCCCGGTGAGAAAGAGCTCGTCGGCCGAGTCAAGCTGAGAGCGCTTCAGATCCCTTTCGACCATCTCCAAACCGTTCTTCTTCCCGATCCGGAGCACCACCTCCCGCGTGATGCCGGAGAGAATGTACGGTCCCGCCGGAGGGGTGATGATCTTCTTTCCGATCACGGCGAAGAGGTTGCTTCCGGCCCCCTCGGTCACCTTTTCATCGCGGATGAAGACCGCTTCAAAGGCGCCGGCGCGCAGCGCCTGCTCGCGGGCCATGACGTTGGGGAGAAGGTTGAGCGATTTCACATTGCATCGCGCCCATCGGATATCGGGGGTGGAGAGAATCGCCACCCCCTCCTCCCGCATCTTCAGCGGAAGCGGCTCGAAGGCTCGAAAGGTCATGACCACCGTCGGCTTCACCTTCTTGGGGAAGGAATGGAGGCGAGGAGCCGCGCCGCGGGTGACCTGGATGTAGATCTTGGTATCGGCGTAACCGCTCTTTCGGCACCCGAGACGGATGATTTTTTCCAGCTGGGCGGCGGTATAAGGGAGGGCAATCTCCACCTCTTTTGCGCTCGCTTGAAGGCGCGAGAGGTGCTCATGAATATGGAACACGCGGCCGTTGTAGGTGCGGATCAGCTCGTAGATTCCATCGCCGAACTGAAAGCCGCGATCTTCTACGGAGACCTTGGCGGCTGAAATCAAACTCCATTTCCCATTCACGAACGCAATATTGGGCATGAACCTTCCTTTCTATCTCCTAAGCGCGGGGTCCGTTCTTTTCCTTTTACGCATTAAGACGTGGAAGAAGGCGTAGACCGACTGCCGCTCTTCCTCCACGCTCAGCACCTCGAAGTCCCGGCCGAAGATCGATTTGAAATCCCCTTTCCGGAAAAACCGATCATAGTGGCCGTTATGAACCATCCAATCCCTCTTTCTCTTCTCGTCGGGATGATGTTTGAAGCGGGTCGAAAAACAGGAGAGGAGAAAATAGCCCCCCGGCTTGAGGACCGGGACGACGCTCCCGAGATAACGGGCGGTGTCTCCTCTCCGGATATGATGCAGACAACCGTAATCGAGGAGAACATCGAAGCGCTCCGGTCGAAAGGGGAGCTGAAAGACATCGCCCAGCATGAATCGGAGACGGGGCCCGACCGATCCGTCGCCGGAGATCCGGCGGGCGCGCTCCAGCGCGAGCGGTTGATTGTCGAGACCGACGGCCCGATACCCCGCGCGCGCGAAGAGGGCCGCGTGTCTCCCCTCGCCGCAACCGATATCGAGAATATCTCCGACCGGCTTTTCTTTTTTGAATTTTCGTAAAAATGACACGACCGGCGCCGAGGCTCCTTCCACAGGCCAGCCATGCTCGCCGGTCCGGTAAGCCTCCTCAAAATATTTTTTTTGGGAGGAGTAGATGCTCACGACAGGTCTTCCGATTTGTTTGAGGCGTTTTTAACCTATCATATTTAATGAAGGCAATCAAGCAAAACGGCAGGGAGGTAGTGTCCTAATTTAATTATAGAGATTGTTCAAAGAACGAAGGACATTGGAATGGGGCGTTGCCCCAAACCCCACGACGGGGGTTGCTTGCCCAACCCCCTTTCGATTCCTAAGGGACACCAAGGGGGAACCCCTTGGAACCCCACGGTCACATCTTGCACAACGCGCA
>SCUR01000139.1 GCA_004297235.1 Candidatus Manganitrophaceae bacterium
GGAGAAGGAGGTTCATGAGCGGGTCCACCGCTTCGTCCAACAAGTCCGTGTGATACGGGAAGAGGTGAACCGGAAGCTGGATGAGCTCAATCGCCGGGTGGTCCGCTACGCCTCGGAGGACGCCTTCGAGCGCCTCCAAGAAAAATATCAAGACCTCCCCCATGTGGCGGAATATATCGCTTCATTGCAGCAAAATATCGTGGCGAACTTCGCCGATTTTCTTCCCCAACCGGAGACCCCCCTCCCGTTTACCGGAATCGACGCCGCGCCGGCCCAAGCGTTGATGACCCGCTACGCCGTCAACGTGGTGGTCGATAACAGCGGCGCCCAAGGAGCCCCCTGGGTCGAAGAGGTTAATCCGACCTATAACAACCTAATCGGCCGGATCGAGAAAAGGGGGCGTTTCGGAACCCTCTTCACCCATTTCACATTCATCAAAGCAGGCTCTCTCCTTCAAGCCAACGGCGGCTATCTGCTGTTGAACATTGTCGACCTTCTGCGAAATCCCTTTTCCTGGGAGGCGCTCAAACGGGCCATCAAAAACCGGGAGGTGAAGATCGAAGATATCGGAGACCTCTACGGCATCAGCGCCACCACGGTGCTCAAGCCCGACCCGATCCCGGTCCGTCTCCGTGTGATTCTGATGGGAAGCCCTTTGATCTACCACCTGTTGCGAACGTTTGATGAAGATTTCGCAAAGCTCTTTAAGGTCAAAGTCGATTTTGATCTGGAGCAGGAGTGGACCGACGAAGCCCCCCTCCAATATGGCCGCTTCGCCGCATGGCTCTGCCGGAAGGAAGGACTTCTCCACCTCGATCGAACCGCCGTCGCCGCCCTCCTGGAGCAGGCCGCCCGAATGGTCGGACATCAGAAAAAACTCTCCCTGCAATTCAGCCCGATCGCCGACCTGATCCGGGAGGCGAGCCACTGGGCACACAAAGAGGGAAAAGCGACGGTCTCTTGCAGCGACGTGCGCAGGGCGGTGAAAGAGCAAACCTATCGGTCCAATCTCTATGAAGAAAAGATCCAAGAGTGGATTGCAGAGGGAACCTTGATGATTGATGTCGGCGGGACCGCGGTGGGTCAAGTCAATGGGCTCTCGGTGATCGATTTGGGAGATTTCTCATTCGGTCGTCCTTCTCGAATCACCGCCCGGGTCTTTATGGGACAAACCGGAATCGTCAACATTGAGCGGGAGGCGAAACTGAGCGGGAAGACCCACAACAAAGGAGTGTTGATCCTCTCCGGTTACCTCGGCGGCCGGTACGGGCGGGAGGACCCGATCTCCCTCTCGGCGACCCTCTGCTTCGAGCAGAGCTACGTCGAGGTCGAAGGCGATAGCGCTTCGGCCGCAGAGCTGGCAGCCCTCCTTTCGGCGCTGACGGAGATTCCGCTCCGGCAGGGCATCGCCCTGACCGGCTCGATGAACCAACGAGGTGAGATTCAGCCGATCGGGGGGGTGAACGAGAAGATCGAAGGCTTCTATGATACCTGCAAGATCTTGGGTCTGACGGGAGAACAGGGGGTCGTCATTCCGCAGCAAAATGTAAAACACCTGATGCTCAAAGAGGAGGTGGTCGACGCGGTCGCGGCCGGACGGTTTCACATCTATGCGGTCTCGAACGTCGATGAGGCGATCGAAATCCTGACAGGACAACCGGCCGGGACGCTCCAGCCGGACGGAACCTATCCGGAGGGGACGATCAATGCGGCGGTGATGAAGCGTCTGCAAGAGATGGAGGAGAGAATGCGCATCGTCGCCGGCGGGGAGCCACGGACAGATCTTCCGCCTTCCCGCCTTCTTGTCGAGACGAATGGAGAATTGAAAAGGTCCCTGTAAAAACTTCAGCCGGAACGTTGAACCTCGCGTCGCAAACGCGCTCCGTCCTCTCACCTTTCATCTCCGAGATCGGAAGAGC
>SCUR01000140.1 GCA_004297235.1 Candidatus Manganitrophaceae bacterium
TTCGCCGAAACCAAAGAGCAGCTCGGCGGCTTCTTCCTGATCAACGCGCGGGACCTCAACGAGGCGATCCAGGTCGCCTCCCGATGGCCGTCGGCGCGCCTGGGGAGCATCGAGGTTCGGCCGATCGAGGAGGCGCTGAAGGAGAGCGGCCGCTACCTGGAAGCCCGATGAGGAGCGGCGGCGTTCGACACCGCATCCGGCAGAAAAACCGGATGAATCACAAAGGAGGATGATAGATGAAGAACAAAGTGGTCTTTTTTGAAATCCCGGCTTCGGACTTTAAGAAGGCAAAAGGGTTTTATGAGAAGGTGTTCGACTGGAAGGTGGAGCTCTGGGAGGACAAAGGAGCGATGGCGTATACGACCGCCGTCGATGGAGATCAAAATCCGACGGAGCCGGGCGGCATCAACGGCGGTTTCTATAAACGAAAATCCAAAAACGACCAGCCGTCGCTTGGCGTGGAGACCGAATCGATCGACCAGACCCTTCAGGCGATCGAGACGGCGGGAGGGACGGTCGTGACGCCGAAGCACGCCATCGGAGAGTGGGGCTTTATGGCTGACTTCACCGATCCGGAGGGGAACGTCCTCACCCTCTGGGAAAAGGTGAAGAAGTAAATGGAAAAAATCGACATCAAAAAGTAGAAGCAGGCCTCTGAGGAATTAAACCGGATGTGGACCGATCGATCTCAATCAAATTGAACCGGGCGATCGAAGATGATAAAATCCGACGGGGTCGCACCGCTTCGGTTCCGAATCGTGAACCAGCGGATAGTCGATTGCGCGGTCGGCCGATGAAAGAATTAAAAACGCCAATGGAGAATGTATGCCTTACGTGGACGGCTTTCTGTTGCCGATACCGAAGAAAAACCTTCAGGCCTACCGCCGCATGGCTCGGAAGGCGGGGAAAATCTGGCGGGAGTATGGCGCGCTCGAATATCGGGAGTGCGCCGGCGACGACCTCAATGTGAAGTTCGGGATCTCCTTCGCGAAGGTGGTCAAGCTGAAACCGGGGGAGACGGTCGTCGTCGCCTGGATCGTCTACAAGTCGCGCGCGCACCGCGATCGCGTCAACGCAAAGGTGATGAAAGACCCGCGCCTGGAAAAGATCGTTCCGATGGCAATGCCTTTCAACCCCAAACGGATGGCTTACGGCGGATTTAAGGTTCTGGTCGACCTTTGAGAGAAGCGGACCTTCGTCAGGGGGACTGTCTTGCTCTACGATGAGCCGACGGCGTGAAAGGAGAGAGCGAAATGCACTATCTGCTCATGTGTTGCTTCGACGAGACAAAGTGGGAGAAGATTCCGGAAGCGGATCGGGACAAGGTCATGCAGGAATACCACCTGTTGCTGCAAGATCTCGCGAAGAGCGGCCACCTCCAGGCCGGCGCAAAGCTGCGGCCGAGCATGACCGCCGTGACGATTCGAAGAAAGAACGGCAAGCCGGCGATGACCGACGGCCCCTTCGCGGAGACCAAAGAACAGCTCGGCGGCTATCACCTGATCGAATGTCACGATCTCGACGAGGCGATCGCCATCGCGAACCGGATCCCGACCCTCCCCTTGGGCGGCTCGGTCGAGGTGCGCGCGATCGACTTTCAAGAGATCAATTAGGAATCCGGTTCCTTGAGAGGGTCCCTTTTTTTTGATTCCTCATTGAACGATTCCGAATTCGGATTTTGGATGAGCGAGGAGGCAGTCGAAAAAATCCGCGAGACCGTCGATGCCGTCTACCGCTCCGACTCGCGCCGCGTCCTCGCCACCCTCATCCGGCTGCTCGGCGACTTCGACCTGGCCGAAGAGGCGATGCACGATGCCTTCATCGCGGCGGTGGAGCAGTGGCGGCATGAGGGTGTTCCGAAGAATCCGGCGGCCTGGCTCATTTCGACCGGCCGCTTCAAAGCGATCGACGCGATGCGACGGCGCGCCCGGTTCGACGCGTCGTTGGGGGAGATGGTGAATCGGCTGGAGGCCGCCGCCAACGACACCTCAGGATGGAACGAGGAGGCGGTGGAGGACGATCGATTGCGTCTGATCTTCACCTGCTGCCACCCCGCCCTCTCCGCGGATGCGCAGGCGGCGCTCACCTTGCGGGAGGTCTGCGGCCTGACGACGGAGGAGATCGCCCGCGCCTTCCTCACCGCCCCGCCGACCGTCGCCCAACGGATCGTCCGCGCCAAAAGAAAAATTCAGGATGCGCGCATCCCCTACCGGGTGCCGTCGCAGCGCGATCTGCCCGACCGGCTCGACGCCGTGCTGCGGGTCGTCTATCTGGTTTTTAATGAAGGTTACTCGGCGTCCTCGGGCGCCTCGCTGACCCGGCACGATCTCTCGGGCGAGGCGATTCGATTGGGACGGCTCCTCATCGAATTATTGCCGGAGCCCGAAGCGATCGGCCTGCTGGCGCTGATGCTGCTGCAAGAATCCCGGCGCGCGGCCCGGACCTCCCCGGCAGGGGACTTGATCCTGTTAGATCGCCAGGACCGCTCGCTCTGGAATCGAGATCAGATCGCGGAGGGGATCACTTTGGTGGAGCGGGCCCTGTCGTCGCGCCGGTTCGGTCCGTATTCCCTCCAGGCGGCGATCGCGGCGGTGCATGCCGAGGCGCCCAGCACCGAGGCGACCGACTGGCCCCAGATCGTCGGACTCTATGAGGTGTTGCTGCGGGTCGAGCCGTCGCCGGTGATCGCGCTGAACCGCGCCGTGGCGGTGGCGATGCGCGACGGCCCCGCCGCCGGTCTCGCCCTGATCGACGCCCTTCTCGCAAGCGGCGATCTGCAAGAATACCACCTGGCACACTCGGCGCGGGCCGATCTTTGCCGACGGCTGGGGAAAACCGAAGAGGCCCGCGCCGCATATCAAAGGGCGCTCGGCCTCACGCAGCAGGGGCCGGAGCGGCGGTTCCTCGAACGGCGATTGAGCGAGCTGCCCGGCTAAAGCGGCAGAACGAATTTGAAAGCAAAAAACGGGGTGCCGGAAAACGCGCTTTCCTCTAGGATGATTTCAACAGGTCATTCCGTTCGTTGAAATCGAAGAGGAGGAGGATCATGGACGTTGCATCGACAAGCAAGAAGACCCCACCGGCCTTTCCGAGTGAGGACGATCGTTGGACCGCCGTGCTGCGCCGTGATCGCAGGGCGGACGGCATTTTCTATTTTTCCGTTCGGACTACGGGAATCTATTGCCGGCCCTCCTGCCCGGCGCGATCGGCGCGGCGCGAGCATGTCCGGTTCCATTCGACGCGCGAAGAGGCGGTCTCTGCCGGGTTCCGGCCGTGCAAACGGTGCCGACCGGACGCGCCGGCGCTCGCCGAGCAACGCGCCGCGGCGGTCGCGAAAGCGTGCCGGCTGATCGAAACCGCCGAGTCGCTGCCGAACCTCGATACGCTCGCGGAAGTCGCCGGAATGAGCCGTTATCATTTTCATCGCGTCTTCAAGGCGATCACCGGCGTCACGCCAAAAGCCTACGCGACCGCCCACCGCGCAGAACGGGTGCGGGAGGCGTTGTCCCGAAGCGGAACGGTCACCGAGGCGATCTTTGAGGCCGGATTCAATTCCAGCGGGCGGTTCTACGCGATCTCTTCGGAAGCGCTGGGGATGACCCCCTCCGGCTTTCGCGCCGGCGGTGTCGGCGCATCGGTCCGTTTCGCCGTCGGCGAATGTTCGTTAGGGTCGATCTTGGTCGCGGCCACGCCCCAGGGGATCTGCGCCCTCCTGCTCGGAGACGATCCCGATCAGCTGGCGCGCGATCTCCAGGATCGCTTCCCCAGAGCAGAGCTGATCGGCGGCGATGAGGCGTTTGAGCAGGGGGTCGCTCAGGTGATCGCCTTCGTTGAAACGCCGGCGCTCGGGCTTGACCTGCCGCTGGATGTGCGGGGCACCGCTTTCCAGCAGCGGGTGTGGCAGGCGCTGCGCCGAATTCCCGCCGGCGACACGGCGAGTTATACCGAGATTGCGGAACGGATCGGCGCCCCGACGGCGGTCCGTGCTGTGGCGCGGGCCTGCGCATCCAACAGCATCGCCGTTGCGATTCCCTGCCATCGGGTGGTGCGCAAAGATGGGGCGCTCTCCGGATATCGATGGGGGGTGGAGCGCAAACGGGCGCTGCTCGCCCGGGAGAGGCCTCCCGATCGGAATGAACCGGAGCATCCTTAGCCGGTCGCCGTGATCGAAATCGATTTTGATTTTATTGGCTGCGAGCCGCCAGGGCCTCTTGCAGATTTTTCTTCGCCGCCGGGTCGTCCGGCTTCAGCCGCGCCGCTTCGGAGAGGTGATGAATCGCCTCTTCGAGCTTTCCCTGGTTTTTCAAGATCACCCCTGCATAGAGATGCGCCTGGGGCTGGGCGGGGTTGATGCGAAGCACCTCTCGGTTGTGCGCCAGGGCTTCCTCATATCGCCGCTCCCGGGCCAAGAGGAGCGCCAGATTTAAATGGGCATACTCGAAATCGGGCGCCAGCTTCAGCGCCGCCTCAAAATGGCGCCGCGCCTCTTCGTCCTCTCCCTTCATTGCAAGCAAAGTCGCCAGGTCGGTCTGCACGACGGGGTTATTCGGATAACGACGAAGCTCCTCCCGGTATTCTCCGATCGCCTCTTCGTTTCGTCCTTGCTGCGCCAGCAATCTTGCCAATCGGTGATGCAGATCGGGCTCGTCCGGCTCCACCAGGGCGATGACCTGACGCAGATAGAAGATCGCCTCCTCGAACTCCCCCCGCCCCATCGAGGAGGTCGTCAGCCGCTTGTAGATCTCCGGGTCGGGGCCGAGCGCCTCCAGCGCTTGTAAGAAGACATGGCGGGCCTCATCGAATTTGCCGGCCCAATCGAACACTTTTCCCAGGTTCTTCAGCGCCACCCCCTCGGCGTGGCGGCTGAGGCCCGACATCACCTCCTTGTCGACGCTCCTCATGGCCTCGACGCCCCACGACGGGCCCGGGGTGGCGATTCTCCGTTTGACCATTTCATCGAACAGCGCCAGGCCCAAAAGACGATAGCTCTCGATGTGGGTGTGGACGTGGTCGACAAAATATTCATTCCCCAAGACGGCATGGTGATATTGACGTAAAGAGGTCTCTTTGAGAAGACGCGGGAAATCGACCAGCGGCGCCCCTTCACCCGAAGCGACCTCTTCAACGACCCGCTGCATCGAGCTGAGGATTCGCAAGGGGGCGACATCTTCGTCCACCGCTCGCCAGAAAGCCTGCTCCGCCTCGTCGTATTGTCCGATCTCAAAGAGAACCTGTCCGATTCGGTAATGCAGCTCGGCAAAACGATCATCGATCCCGACCGCCTGTCGATAGAGCACCAACGCTTCGTTGAAGCGGTCTTGCTCCTGAAGCGCTTTCGCCCGCCGATAGAGGTCCTCCCACTCTGCGAGCGCCGCTTTGCCGAGTCCTTCTTTGTGCTCGCTCTTGAACGGGGAGAGGTCTTTCAGATTGACGGCGGGTTGGACGAAGATCGTCTTTGCGCCGCTGCTTCGAGC
>SCUR01000141.1 GCA_004297235.1 Candidatus Manganitrophaceae bacterium
GGGTCGGAGAAATCGGTGCAGATCAATTACGCCAAACTGCCCCAAGAAGTCTCGGTGGGCGATCCGATCTTCATCGACGACGGCCGAATCCGATTAAAGGTCGTTCGGGTCTCGCCGACGGAAATCGAGACGCAGGTTGTCGGAGGCGGGAGGCTGCGGGGCGGACGGGGAATGAATGTTCCGGAGAGCGCCCTGTCCATCCCCGCCGTGTCGGAGCGCGACATCGAGTATCTCGATTTCGGCCTGGCCCATGGAGTCGATTGGGTTGCCCTCTCCTTTGTCCGGTCCACGGAGGAGATCGAAAAGGCGCGCGCGTATTGCGCGGCGCAGGGGAAGCGGCCCAAGCTGATGGCCAAGATCGAGAGACGGGAGGCCCTGGTGCGCCTCGACGAGATCGTCCGGGCCGCCGACGGTGTGATGGTGGCCCGGGGAGATCTGGGAGTCGAGATCCCCGTGGAGCAGGTGCCGATGGCGCAGAAGCGGATCATCGCCCTGGCCAACCGGATGGGAAAGCCGGTGATCACCGCGACACAGATGCTGGAGTCGATGGTGGAGCATTCCTGGCCGACCCGGGCGGAGGTCGCCGATGTCGCCAACGCGATTCTCGACGGGACCGATGCGGTGATGCTCTCCCAGGAGACCTCGATCGGAGAATATCCCCTGGAGGCGGTTGGAACCATGGATCGGGTGGCCCGGGAGGTCGAAGATCGGGTCGGGACAGTTCATACCCCAGAAGAGTTTGGAGAATCGGGGGAAGGGGTTTCGGAGGCGGTGGTTCACGGCGCAGCTCATATTGCCGGGGAGGTCCAAGCAAAGTTGATCGTCGCCGTCACACGAACCGGTCAGACCGCGCAGCGTCTCTCCGCGGCGAGACCAAACCTTCCCATTGTCGCGGTGGTTTCCGACGAAGAGGTAGGCCGGCATCTGGTGATCTGCCGGGGGGTGGTCCCGCTCAAAATAGGGTGCCTGGAAGGCCTCGACCAGACGCCGGAGGTGATTTTTGACCTCATCTGCTCCGCCGGATTGGCCGGTCCCGGAGAGCGGGTCGTCTTGACGGGGGGGATCCCTTCCGGTCGACCGGGTTCCACCAGTTTCGTGAGGGTTTTTCGAATACCGGATTCCTTTAGGAAAGGGAAATAGTGGGCGCACGCGCGGTCCTGGAGCCGGGGAATAAAGCAATGCGATTCGTAGACAAGAGCTCAATGCGTTTGGGCGTGGTACTTTCCGCGGGCGATCTTCGCGGCGTGTTCGCCCACACCGGTTTTCTGCTGGCGCTGGAGGAATTCGGGCTCTCTTATCAGGCCATGGCCGGCTGCAGCGCCGGGGCGATCGTGGCCGCCATCGTATCGAGCGGGACGCCGGTCCGAGAGTTTGCCGAGTGGCTGAAGGGCCTGACCGTGGCGCATTACTGGCAGAGGGACTCGCTTTTCCGCATCCTCTACAACGTGATCCTAAGGTCCGGGCGGGGCTATACCGGCATCGTCTCCACCGATCGACTGGAGCGGACGATTGCCGGCCTGCTCAAGGCCAAGACGTTTGAGTCCTGTCCCGTTCCGCTTTATCTTGTGGCTACGAATCTTACAAAAGGCATCAAAGAGGTCTTTCATGCGGGAGAGATCGCTCCCCGCGCCGTCGCGAGCGCAGCGATTCCGGCCCTGTTTAAGGCGAAGCAGATTGGCGAGTCCTATTATGTCGATGGCGGAGTTTTCGAGATCACTCCGAGAAGCGCCGTCTGCTGTAAAGAGGAATTGGATCTCCTGATCGTGAACCGGATCGGGGCCGGACCGGACCGGCTGAAAGAGGACAACCGGTTTCTGGAGGAACCCTGGAGTCTTGTGCAGGTGGCAGCCAGGGTCTTGAACGCCACCTATGAGATCAATGAGGCGGCGGAGAAAACCGAAACGGCCTCCTGCCCCTGCGGCTGCAAGGTCCGGATTCTGACGCTGGCACCCCGGATCAGCTTCGTCCATCGGCTCGATCCGGGGCGCGGGCCGGGTCTGATCCGTGAAGGATACGAAGAGACCCTTCGCCTCTTGCCCCCTCTGATGAACAGGCTTTCAGACCCTCCCACGGAGCGAAAAGAAAGAAAGACGGATGCCGGTCAGTGTGAATAACGCAAAAGGCGGGATAGGAGGCTGATCCTTATGGCAGCGGGAAGAACATCATGAAGGCCAAAACACTTCTGGTTTGGTTGGTCGTATTGATCTTTGTCGCCGTCGCCGGCTGGGGGGCGTGGCGCTTCTTTTCTCCGCCTCCTCTTCCGGAGGGAATCCTGGAAGGGCACGGCCGGATCGAGGGGACGGAGATCGCCGTCAGCGGCAAGATCACCGGCCGGATCGCGGCGATGGGGGTGAAGGAGGGAGAGCGGGTGGAGAAGGGGACGGAGATCGCGCGCCTTTCCGCCGACGAGATCGAGGCGCGCCTCTCGCAGGCGCAGGCCCGGGCGGAGGCGGCCGAGCGACAGGTGACGCAACTTTCTGAACGTGTGAAGACGCTGGCGCATCATGCCGCCAAGGTCCGGGTCGATCATGAGCGAAACCAAGCGTTGTTCCGACAGGGTGTCCTCTCCAAGCAGCAATTCGACCGCTCGGAGAGCGCCCTGAAGGAAGCGGAGGGGGAGTTGCGGGCGACCGAGGCGCTGCTCGCGGCGTCGCAGTCCGAGGCGGCCGCGGCGCAGGCGATTCGCAGGGAGGCGGAGGCGGCGCTTTCGGAGATGCGGATCACCGCCCCGATCACAGGGACGATCGTCACGAAGGCGATGGAGGAAGGGGAGCTGGCGCTTCCGGGAAGAACGCTGGTGACGCTGGTCGATCTGACCCATCCCTATCTCCGTGTCTACCTCCCGGAGCGGGAGATCGGCAAGGTAAAGCTGGGAGATCCCGCGCGGGTCTTTGTCGACTCCTTTCCGAACCGGCCCTTCGAGGCGGAGGTGACGGAGGTGGCCCAGAAGGCCGAGTTCACCCCCAAGGATGTCCATATGCCGGATGAGCGGGTGACGCTCGTCTACGGCGTCAAACTTCAGATCAAAAATCCCCAGGGATTCCTGAAGCCGGGGATGCCGGCCGATGCCCTCATCAAATGGAAACCGGAGACGCCATGGACGAAGTAGACGTGAAGACGCCTCCCGTGATCGAGGCGAAACGACTCACCAAACGCTACCGGGACCGAATCGCCGTCGACGGGCTCTCCCTCAACGTCCAAAAGGGGGAGATCTTCGGCCTGATCGGCTCCGACGGCGCGGGCAAAACGACCACCTTGCAGATGCTCTGCGGCATCCTCGACCCGACGCAAGGGCGGGCCGAGGTGTTTGGATACGATACGGTGCGGGACGCTGCGGAGGTCACCTCGCGCATCGGCTACATGTCGCAGACCTTCAGCCTCTACGGGCGCCTCTCGGTGGAGGAGAACCTGGCGTTCTTCGCCGACCTGCACCGCGTTCCGGAGGGGGTCCGGGAAGAGCGCACGTCGCGCCTTCTTGAATTTGCCCGCCTGTGGCCGCACCGGGAGAGGCCGGCCAGCGACCTCTCGGGCGGGATGCAGAAAAAGCTCGCCCTCTGCACGGCGCTGATCCATCAGCCCGATCTGCTGGTCCTGGACGAGCCGACCACCGGAGTCGATCCGGTCTCCCGCCGGGAGTTCTGGGAGATCCTCTATCGGGCGCTGGCGGAGGGGGCTACCATCGTCGTCTCCACCCCCTACATGGATGAGGCGGAGCGTTGCACGCGGGTGGCGCTGCTGCACGAGGGGCGCTTGATCGCCTGCGATGCGCCGACCGGTCTGCGCGGACAACTCCCCGGCCTCATGCTCGAAGTGAGCGCCGATCCGCAGCGCCGGGCGCTTTCGATCCTGGAAGAGGCGTTCCCGCGGGCGCGCCCCTATCTCTTCGGAGAACAGATTCATCTTCATCTGGAGGAGGGGACGGGGGATGCCGACGCGTTGCGCGGCCTGCTCGAACGCCGGGAGGTGAGCGTCCGTGAAATTCGAACGGTCCGACCCGGCCTGGAGGATGTTTTCGTGGCCCGTCTTTCGGAAGGGGCGCCGGCTCCCGCGGTCCCGATCTTTTCCGAGACAGAAAGAGACCGGACGGGAGTCGCGGTCGAAGCGGTCGATCTCACCATGCGCTTCGGCGCGTTCACCGCGGTGGACCGGCTCAGCTTTTCGGTCCGGCGGGGGGAGATCTTCGGCTTTCTCGGCCCCAACGGGTCGGGCAAGACCACTACGATCCGGCTCCTCTGCGGCCTGCTGACCCCCACTTCCGGGCAAGCGGTCGTCGCGGGCCGAACCGTCGGAAAGGAAAACCAGGCGGTCAAGTCGCGCGTCGGATATATGTCGCAGCGGTTTTCCCTGTACCAGGATATGACCGTTCGGGAGAACATAGACTTTTTTTCCGGCGCCTACGGGGTCCCACGCGCGCAGCGCCCGGCCCGGCGCGACTGGGCGCTGACCCTGGCGGGGCTGAAGGGGGAGGAACGGAGGATGACGCGCGACCTCTCCGGCGGGATGAAGCAGCGACTGGCGCTCGCCTGCGCGGTCCTGCACGAGCCGGAGGTGGTCTTTCTCGATGAGCCGACGGCGGGGGTCGACCCCCTCTCCCGGCGACGTTTCTGGGATCTGATCTACAGCCTTTCCGACCAGGGGATCACGGTCTTCGTCACCACCCATTACATGGATGAGGCGGAGCATTGCCACACGCTGGGACTTCTTTATTACGGGCGGCTGATCGCGATCGGGTCGCCGGGTGAACTCCGCTCGGGGATGCGGGCGGGGGAGGTGCTGGAGACGGAATGTGATCAGCCAATCCGCGCCCTGGCCCTTTTTCAGGGAGTGGCGGGGATCCGGCCCTCTTTCTTCGGGGACCGTCTCCACCTCCTGGTCGATGATGCCGAGGCGGCCCGGCCCTGGATTGTCGATCGCCTGCAACGGGAAGGCCATCGGATCCACCGGGTCGAACGTGTCCCGCTCAGCATCGAGGACGTTTTCATCGCCATGATCGAGATGGAGCAGGCGCGGCTGGCGGAGAGGCAAGCGGCGGGGAGCAGCGCATGAAAACCCTCATCGGCGCCGTGGTCTGGAAAGAAGTGCGGGAGATTCGCCGGGACCCGATCACGATGTGGGTCGCCATCGCCCTTCCGTTGGTGATGCTCTATCTCTTCGGCTCCGCCCTCTCTTTGGATGTGAAAGACGCTCCCCTGGCCGTCTACGATCTGGATCAGAGCGAGCGGAGCCGGGCCCTGATCGAGGCATTTCCGCGCTCCGGCTATTTCCGACGTGTTCAGGACATCCGCGAAGAGAGGGAGATCGGAGAGATGCTCGATCGCGGCCGGGCACGGCTGGTGCTGGTCATCCCCCCCGATTTCTCGCGACGGCTCGCCCGCGGCGAGACGGCGATGGTGCAAACGCTGGTCGACGGTTCGTTTTCAGCGACCGCCATGGTCGTGGCCGGCTACGCGGCGGCGATCGTCCAGAATTACACGGCGGAGCAGGCCGAGCATGCCTTGGCCGAGGGTCCTTCTGCGCATCCACTCCCCGGCGTGGTCGAGAGCCGGGTCTGGTTCAACGCCCCCCTCAAGAGCGTCAATTACATTGTTCCCGGCCTCTTCGGGGTGATCCTGATGGCCTTCCCGCCGATGCTGACTGCGCTTGCAGTAGTCCGTGAGAAAGAGAACGGGTCGGTCCAGCAGATCTTCGTCTCGCCGATCCGGCCGTATCAGTTCATCGCGGGGAAGATGGTCCCTTATGCGGTCATCGCGTTTTTAGAGATGCTGATGATCCTGATCGCCGGCCTGGGGTGGTTTCGGATCCCCTTCCGCGGGAGCTTTTTCCTCTTTCTCGGGGCGACCGCGCTCTATGTCTTTTGCACCGTCGGTTTGGGCCTGCTGATCTCCACGGTGACGCGCAGTCAGTTGGTCGCCATGCTCCTGG
>SCUR01000142.1 GCA_004297235.1 Candidatus Manganitrophaceae bacterium
GCGCCATTCTTCTCGAAAAGGGAATCCCCCGTAAATCGATCCACTTCGAAAAATTTTATTAAGACCGGTTGGCAAACCGTTCGGATCCGCTTTTTCCTTGTCTCTACGAAAGGCCCCCGCTCCGCCGAACGCCGGCGGCCCCTTTTCTGAAGCCCTTGCCCATTTTTCATTTCGAGACCCGCCGCCCCCTTCTTAATTTGACAAGATCCGACTTTGTGTTAAATTCAAGAAATATGGAAGCTTAGGAAAAGGGCCGGAATGAACAGGCTTTTGGGCGAATACCTCATTTCCGCAAAGAAGATCACCGAAGATCAGCTTGAAAAAGTGCTGGAGCGGCAGATCACGGAGGGGGGACGCCTCGGAACAAACTTGATCGAGCTGGGATATTTGACCGAGGAGGAGTTGACTCACTTCCTCAGCGAGAAATTCCAGATCCCGATCGTCCCTCAAGTCGTCCTGGCCCAAATCTCCAAAGAGGTCATCCAACTTGTCCCGAAAACGCTCGCCATCCAATACGAGATGATTCCGTTCGGGCGGCAGGAGAATATCTTGCGGATCGCCGTCGCCGACCCCACCAACACGCCGGAGATCGCCACCCTTTCCATCTTCCATCCGTATGAGCTTCAGTTTCATGTCGCCTCTGAAATTCGAATCCAATATTTTCTTAAGAAGTATTATCAGGCCGACGCCAAAATGAGATTTCTATCCCTCCTTCATCGAGAGCAGGATCGATCCAAAAACGGAAGCCGGGTGGATCAAAACAACCAAGACCTGGATACGTCGAAAATCGAGCTCTATATGGAGCTGGCCAAGAAAGACCTCCTCCTGATCCAAGATCAAGACCAGGTCATTCGGGCGCTGAATCGATATCTCTCTTTCTTTTTAGAACGAGTTTATTGTTTTTCGGTGAAGAAGGAAAAGCTGAACCTCTGGATGAGCATTCCGGAAGAAGAGAATCATGACTTCAGCCTTCCCACCGACGATCTTCCTCTCTTCAAGCAGGTCATCAAGAATAAAACATTTTACGACGGGCCGATGATCTCCTCCGGTATGGACAAACTGATCGAGGCGCTCGACATTCAAGTCCCTCCTCAAGTCGTCGTCATTCCGATGTTGATCCAAGGACATGTCGTCTGCGTGATCTACGGCGATAACTTTTTTTCACGACGAACCATACCTTACATTCCCGCCATCAAAAGTCTGGTCGCAAAAGCGGCCATGGCGCTCGAGATCATCATCCTTCGGAAGAAAATCATCGACGGGTAGTTCGCATCCACGCAGACGGGGAGACCGGTCGCGTTTGCGCGCGACACCCGATCCATCGGAGTCTGCCCTATTCGATTATCTGTGGCGAGGCGCGAAGTTTATCGCGATTTTTTGCGGACAACCTGTATCGAAAGCAATCGGTCGTGTGATCCTGAGCCATTCCGACCGCCTGCATGAAGGCGTAGCAGATTTTTGTTCCGACAAATTTAAACCCTCGCTTGATCAGATCCCGGCTCATCTGATCGGAGATCTCCGAGCTGCAAGGGATCTCCTGAAAGGTTTTGAATGCGCTTTGAATCGGGCGGCCGTCGACAAATCGCCAGAGATATCGATCGAGCGATCCAAATTCTTTTTGAATCTCGAGACACTTCCGCGCATTGATGATGGCGGAATCGATCTTCAGGCGATTTCGAACAATCCCCGGGTCCGCCAACAGCTGCCCGATCTTCCCTTCAGCATATCGGGCCACTTTGGCCGGATCAAAATGATCAAACGCCTTTCGATAATTCTCCCGTTTTTCCAGAATCGTCCTCCAACTCAATCCGGCTTGGGCCCCTTCCAAAATCAAAAACTCAAAGAGCCGCTGATCGTCATGCAGCGGCACCCCCCATTCTTTATCGTGATACTCAATCATGAGCGGGTTCTCTCCCGCCCAGGTGCATCGGATCATCATCTTCCCCTTCATCTCGCGAAATGTAACAAAACCGATCTGAGAAATCCACTACGATCTCAACCGACGGGGAGGCAATCCTTCTTCGACTCGATCCACGACCAATCGATCCGGAGACAAATCGTTGATTTCATCTTGACTTTTTAGACATAAATCGTTCATTATCTAGCGATTCTTCATCATAAATCCAACTTCCCCTTGTTAAATGAGAGGGGGCACCAAGGGAGTGAGGCGATTCGATGAGCATAACCAACATTTATTCCAGTCCGGAAAAGCAGCTTCAAAAGTGGCGCGAGCTCAATGATTGGATCAAAAAGCAGTTCTCCAAAGATGCGATCCCGGAAGAAGCTTTCAAGGAGATCGAACCGAAACTAAAGGGGCTCACCAGCAAAAGCCGCCTTTTTTACGGCTTCGGAGACAATGGTCAGGGCCAGGCCGATCCGTTCCTGACCGGGCATCTCTTCGCAACCTACCTCACCGGCAAGCATCACTTGGATAAATCCCGTTTCGTCGATTTTTATCCGACTCCGCCCGATCCGTCGCGCTTTGATTTCTACCGTCCCAAGATCAAGATGCGGGACGGCGCTGCGGCGCGCCCAAAAGGGTTCTATATCAAGGAACTCCTCCCGAAAGATTACGAAGAGGGATTGGGATCGACCTACAAAGGTCAATCGCCGAACGACATCCGGAAACATTCCACCTGGGGAATCGGTCCGGAGGGGTTCGAGTTCCTGGCGGTCGAAGAGGCCTATCTTCCGCTGCTGGAAGAGAAGAAGGTGCCGGTCTATGTCCTCGGCGATTATTCCGTTTCCCCTTATGGCGAGGGAGATCTTTCCAGCACGATGTTTATCGGCGCCGCGCGTGAGAAGGTTGAAATCGGCCTAACCAACTCCCGCGATAACATCGCGAAGTACCGCTCCTCTCATTTCGCTTAATCATGCAATGACCCCGGGGGCAATCCGATGGGATTGCCCCTTTTTCAATTTCAAAGAGGATCGATTTCATGATCTCCAAGCTCAAACATAAAAGCCACATCATCACCGACGGACCCGACCGGGCCGCAGCGCGATCTTACTTCAAGTCGATCGGCTTTACGGAAGAAGATCTGCGCAAGCCGATCATCGGCGTCGCGAACACCTGGATCGAAGCGATGCCGTGCAACTTCCATCTTCGCCGCCTCTCGGCGAAGGTGAAGGAGGGGATTCGGGCCGCCGGCGGAACCCCGATGGAGTACAACACCATCGCCATCTCCGACGGAATCAGCATGGGGACCGAGGCGATGAAGACCTCGCTGATCAGCCGCGAGGTGATCGCCGATTCGATCGAGCTTTGCGCCCGCGGCTACCTCTTCGATGCCGTCGTCGCCCTCTCCGGCTGCGACAAGACAATCCCCGGCACGGTGATGGCGCTGGCCCGTCTCGACCTTCCGTCGATCATGCTCTATGGCGGATCAATCGCGCCGGGCCGGTTCGAGGGACACGACGTCACCATCCAGGATGTCTTCGAGGGGATCGGCGCCTTCGCGAAAGGGAAGATGACCGCGCTGCAGATGGCCGATCTGGAAGAGCACGCCTGTCCCGGCGCCGGCGCTTGCGGCGGCCAGTTCACCGCCAACACAATGGCGCTGGCGATGGAGATTCTCGGAATCTCGTTGATGGGGACCGCCGGTGTCCCGGCGGAAGATGCCGAGAAAGATCGGGTCGCCTTCGAAGTCGGCCGTCAGGTGGTCGAAGTCCTTAAAAACAATATCCGGCCGAGCCAGATCATCACCCGCAAGGCAATTGAGAATGCCATCGTCTCGGTCGCCGCGAGCGGCGGATCGACGAACGCCGTCCTTCATTTCCTCGCCATCGCGCGGGAACGGGGAATCTCCCTCGACATCGACGATTTCGACAAGCTGAGCGCCAAGACCCCGCTGCTCTGCGATCTGAAGCCGGGGGGAAAGTACGTCGCCACCGACATGCACCGCGCCGGAGGAAATCGTCTCCTCGCCAAACGGCTTCTCGACGCCAAGCTCCTCCATCCGAAACAAAAGACGGTGAGTGGGAAGACGATCGGGGAAGAGGCCGCATCGGCGACAGAGACGCCGGACCAAAGGGTGGTCCGGCCCTTGACCGATCCGATCAAGAAGAGCGGCGGGCTCGTCATTCTGAAGGGAAATCTCGCGCCCGAAGGATGCGTCGTGAAGGTCGCGGGACACGAGCGGATGCTCCATCGGGGACCGGCCCGCGTTTTCGATTGCGAAGAAGATGCCTTCGCCGCCGTTCAGAAGGGGAGGATCAAACCGGGCGACGTGATCGTCATCCGCTACGAGGGACCGAAGGGGGGGCCCGGGATGCGGGAGATGCTCGGCGTCACCGCCGCATTGATGGGGGCGGGGCTCGGCGATTCGGTGACGTTGATGACCGACGGCCGTTTCTCCGGCGCCACCCGCGGCTTAATGGCGGGCCACGTCGCTCCGGAGGCCGCCGTCGGCGGACCGATCGCCGCGCTGAAAGATGGTGATCTGATCACCTTCGACATCAAGGCGCGCGAGCTGAGCGTCGCTCTTTCTCAAAAAGAGATCAAAACCAGACTGAAAAATTGGAAGGCGCCGGAACCGAGATACAAAAGCGGCGTGATGGCGAAGTACGCGCGGCACGTCTCGTCCGCAGCGGAAGGGGCGATCACGAGCTAGACCCATTGCGGAATGCGGATTGAAAAACAATGACTGAACCGATCTCACTGCCACCCAGCATTTCCAAGTCAAAACAGGGACAAACCGAATTCGTCACTTCCGACTTCGGTCATGTCTACGTTCCTTCGCTCGTCCTCTACAAAGGGAACACCGGCCTGCAGGAGATCGAGGTTTACGAGACCGACACCTTCGGCCGGATCATGTTCCTAGACGGGAAGATCCAGGTCTCTTATCTCGACGAAGAGCGATACCATCAATACCTCGTTCAGGGACCGCTGCTCGCCTGCGAGAATCCGAAGAGCATCTACATCATCGGCGGCGGCGACGGCGGCGCGATCGAGGAGGCGGCGAAGCATCCGGGGATCGAGCGAATCGTGATGGCCGAGATCGATCAGGTCGTCATCGACAAGTCAAAGGAATACCTTCCGGAGATCTCCCGCGGCGCCTTTGACGACCAGCGGCTCGACCTTCGCTGCGTCGACGCGCTGAAAGATCTGCAAGAAGAGCGCAATCGATACGACGTGATCATCGTCGATCTCACCGAGCCGCACGGCCCCTCGAAGATGCTCTACACCAAAGAATTCTACCAACTCCTCGCCTCACGTTTGACAGAGGGAGGGATGGTCGGCGTCCATACCGACAACTTCGATCTCTTCCCCGAATCGTACGGCACGATCTACAACACGCTGAAATCGGCCTTCGGCGCGAATATCCTGACCGCCCATGTGGGGATGCCCTGCTTCGGGATGGAGTGGTCGTATCGGATCGTCTCGCCGTACCGGATCAACTTCGAGCGGATCGAGAAGAACTTCCGCGCCGCCGTCCAGCACGGCATGCAGCTCGACTACTTTCATCCTTCCACCTACCTCGCCCAGCCGACGGCGCGCGAGCGGGCCGTCATCGAAAGGTACAACCGCGTCTCGACCAACGCCAGCCCTTACGACAAGTTCGAGCAGGCAGCGGGCTACATCACCGGGAAAATCTAAGGATAAAGGATCATGGGAACCACGTCGGGCGAATGGTCAGTGAAAGCACCGCTGAGCGCGCCGCGATCCCATCCCGCCGTAGCCGTTTATAACGGAAAGATTTATAGCTTCGGTGGCGGCGGTCCCGCTTTCAAAAGCCTCAACCTCTCTGAAGTCTACGATCCCAAAACAAACTGCTGGTCCTCACTCCGACCGATGCCGACCCTCCGCTCCGGCGCGATGGCGGCAACGATCGGCGATGCGATTTATGTGATCGGCGGCGGGTTCAAAAAACCCGACGGCAAATTTAAATTCCTCACCACGGTCGAGGTCTACTTCCCCAAAGAAGATCGGTGGGAGACCGGCCCCGACCTTCTCCAACCGCACGACTATCCCGCCGCGACGATCCTCGACGGACAGATCTACATTATCGGCGGCCATCACCCGAACGCTACGAAGGGGGGGCCGCAAACCGATCCGGCCTTCTCGTTCTCAGAACGCTGGTCGCCCGGCATGAAGGGATGGGAAGAGATCTCCCCGATGCCGACGCCGCGCTTTGCCGCCTCCGCCGTCGTGATGAACGGACAGCTCTGGACGCTCGGGGGCGTCGCCTTCACGCCGCAAGGCTTTAACGAATACGACCGGATCGAGGTCTTCGATCCAAAGACGGGGAAGTGGACGGTCAATCCGCTGAAACTCCCTTGGGGCTCGGCAGGACAGGGGACGTGCGTTGTGAATGACCATCTTTATATCTTCGGCGGCTTCCGCGGAGACGAGGGGATCGGCACCCACGGAGCGGTTTTTGATCCAGTCTCAAAGAAGTGGTCGGAGTTACCAGCTATGCCGGAGGCGCGGGCCGCCATGGGTGTGGTGGTGATCGGCGGAACGATCTACCTCCTCGGCGGCTGGGCGAAGGATCGCTCGGTGATGGGGTCGGTCGTTTCGTACAGATCGCCTCTGATCTAAAATAACCACTCATTGGAAAGATCGAATAAGAGGTCATGTAGGGCCACCCGATGTGATATCACTGCTCCGATTTTTGAAATTTGTATTGACATGCGCGGGAAACCTAAAATATATTATGCAGGTATCTTCTGGGAAGTGTCATCCGTCCCCGGAGCAATTTATGAAGAACCTCAGCTTGGCCGTCGGTGGCATAATCGCCTGCTCCAGTTTCTTGCTATTAGGAGGGTGTGGGAACGGCGGGTCTTCCCCTTCTCCAACCATCGATTCCGCAAAAGCCCAAAAATCCGGAAGCCGGGTAGGCCATACAGTGGCTGAGATAGCCCGGGTTGCAAGGGGAAGCTTGGTTCTCCAGGGAAAGCTCCGGCCCGAAGCCTATCCGTCGAGTAATCTCTCCTCCGATCGAAAAAAACCACGGAGATCCGTCCTCGCCACCTCAACCCCTTGCCCCCTCATCACGGAGCCGGAGACCCTGTCATCCAGTTTCATCATCGTCATCGACTACGGAACCGGCTGCGTAGACTCGTTTGATGGGAGCCGCCGCGGTGGGAAGATTACGGTTGCGGTAACCGAAGCAACCGTCGATTCGGCCGACAACATCATTTCCGGATTCATTACTCTGGCATTTACCAGCTATACCGTCGGCCAGAACACCTTCGGGGGCTCGGGCAGTATCCATGTGACCTCTTCAACTTCAGAGTCGTGGGACATGAGTTTGACGTTGTCGAAACCGACGGAAACGCAAGCGCTTGTCTTCCGATCGACCGTGTCGTATAACGATTCGACCGACCTAGAGACGGTGAACGGATCGGGCACTTTCATCAGCAGCAAAGAAGGACCGATCGATTTTTCGCTCAATGATCTTCAATATGACTTCGTCACCACACATACTCCGCTCACTTGCCCCAATCCGATCGGAGGGAGCGTTACCCTTTCGACCTCGTCCCGCAGGGCCACCCTCACCTTTGGCATTCAGACCCCCGGCTGCGGATCGGCATTCCTCTCCCTCGATGGCGGAGCAGATTTCATCGTGAGCATGGAGGAAGCCTCGGACGATCCCGGCCCTGGTGTTCCCGATTCGGTCCCGCCGGCTCCCACGGGCCTCTCGGTGACGTCCGAGAATGGTCAGATCGTCGCGCGCTGGAATCCAGTGGAAGGAGCCACCTCTTATAATTTGTATAAGGCGACTCTCTTCGGG
>SCUR01000143.1 GCA_004297235.1 Candidatus Manganitrophaceae bacterium
TCAGCTCAGATCGACTGAATCTTAAGGAGAGGATTTTGAGGGTGGGACGCGTTGGACGCGATAGAGATAGATCTTTCCGGTTCGCTCAAGATCTTGCGAAGGGGAATAGGTCGGCGCGCTGACGACAAATCCGGTGAAGCTTTTCGATTGAATCGGGGCGGCCGCCTCGCCGAAGAAGGCCCGCGCTTGATCTTCCCCCGAAGTCGTCCAGGCCGCCTTCTCGCCCGACCCTTTGGGACCGCCGAGATAAAGGAAGACCTTGCCCGCCTGGACTTGATCGTTCTCTTTCTGCTTGGAGCCGACCAGAAGATCTTCATAGCCGTCGCGATTGAGATCGCCGACCGCGGTGACGCTGGTCGCATATTTGCCGTCGATCAGATCGTCCCCGGAGGAGGTCCAAGCGGGGGTCTTCGCCATCCCGAAAGCCGACCTGAGAAAGAGAAAAGCTTTTCCGGCATCGGTATGACCGGGAGTGTCTTGGAAGTAAGCGCCGACGGCCAGATCCCGAAAGCGGTCTCCATCGGCGTCGAGCGCGGCCATCGCCAAGCCGAAAGCGGCGCCGCCCTGATTGTCTCCGGAGGCGCTCCAGACCGGCCACTCGGAAGGTCCGCGCGACGACCCTGGGTAGAGGAAAACTTTTCCGACGAGACGGGGGGCCGCCACGACGATATCGTCATAATGATCCAGATTGAGGTCTCCCGCCCCCGCCACGACGAGGCCGTAGCCGGAGCCGGGAAGAAGATCGCCCATCGACGTCCAGGCCGGCTTTTTGGAGGGACCTTGCGCGCCTCCCATATACAAATAGGCCTTTCCGACCGCCATCTCCTTGTCGGCGTAACCGCTTGCTCCGACCAGAAGATCGTTATACCCGTCGCCGTTGACATCCCCGGCCGACGCGACCGAAGTGCCGAAGAAGGCCCCCGTTTGCGAGTCTCCCGAGGAGCTCCAGATCGGATGATTCGCGAGTCCATCGGCTCCCCCGGCGTACACATAGACCCGCCCGGTGAAAGCCCCTTTGTCCCCCAGCCGGTAATTGGGCGCGCCGATCACGGCATCGGCAAAGCGATCTCCGTTCAGATCGGCCAACGCGATCGAGGCGCCGAAGTAAGCCCCTTCGATGTTGTCGCCGCTGCTGCTCCAGGCCGGCTTGTCGGAAAATCCGGAGGCTGTTCCAAGGTAAAGATAGACCTTTCCCGCCTCGGCCTTCCCGGTGTTGAAGGAGTTCGCCGCCACCAGAAGGTCGGGGAAGCCGTCCTTGTTGACATCCCCCGTCGCCAACGCCGAGCCGAAGTGAGAGAACGTTGCATTTTCTCCGGTCGAACTCCAGACCATCTCCACCGGCGGAAGGGGAAGCGGATCGCCCCCCGTCCGGCCGCCCGACCGCTGACAGCCGCCCACGGCGATCACCCAGCAGGCCCAAACGGCGATTCCGATGAATGCTCTCTTCCCGGAGCTCAATCCCATCATTCCCTCTCCCCATGACGCAAGGGGCCTATTATAGCAATCGATTTCGAAAAAGAAAAATGGTATTATTTATAAAAACGGTGAGGAGTAAGTAGTCAGGAGTGAAAACAAAATCCTTTACACCTTACACCTTACTCCTCACTCTCAACTGGAGGAAGCAAACGAACATCTACGGAACAACCAGCGGCTTGAAGCCGCAGCAGATTAAACGGCTGGAGCAGATCGGCCGGCGCAAAATCAAATCAGACCAGGTCGTCACACCGGAGATCGCCCGGCTGATGACGACCCTTTCTTTTGAGATCGGACGGCAAATCGGCATCTTGGTGGGACGCGAGGGGGAGATCTACTCCGTCCTCGTCGGAAACGAACGGGAGATCATGATCCCCGATCTCACCGAGCTTCGCTTCAGCAAGCGAGGCCTTCGAGGGGTGCGGCTGGTTCATACGCATCTGAAGAACGAGCCGCTGAATGAAGACGATCTGAGCGACTTGGCCCTCCTTCGTCTCGATCTGATCGCTGCGGTCGGCGTGGTTCAGGAGGGACTTCCCGGAACGGTCTACCTCGCCCACCTCCTTCCGCAAAATCCGGACGGCCAGATCTACGAGATCCATCCGCCGATCTCGATTCACCAGCTGAATCTTCCGCTGAAGTCGTTCCTCGCCGCGCTCGAAGCCGAGCTCGATTCGGGCGAGCGAACCCGCGCCGTCGACGGCCGGAAGGAAAAAGCGATTTTGATCAGCGTCTCGACAAAAGTGCGGATCGATCAGGAAGCGTCGATGGATGAGCTCGCCGAGCTCGCCCGCTCCGCCCGACTGGTCCCGATCGATCGGATCTACCAGCGGCCGAAGAGCTTTCACCCGAAATATCTCCTCGGAGAGGGGAAGCTGAAAGAGGTGGTGATGAAGGCGCTGCAGCAGCAGGCCGACCTTTTGATCTTCGACCAGAATCTCACCCCGCTGCAGGTGAAGGCGATCGGAGAGGTCACCGAGATGAAGGTGCTCGACCGGACCCAGCTGATCCTCGATATCTTCGCCCAGCGGGCGCAGACCCGCGAGGCCAAGGTTCAGGTGGAGCTGGCGCAGCTTCGGTATCGTCTGCCGAGATTGGCCGAGCGGAGCACCGCCCTTTCGCGCCTCACCGGCGGCATCGGCGGGAGAGGACCGGGGGAGACGCGGCTGGAGGTCGACCGCCGCCGGGCGCGAGATCGGATCGCGCGGCTGGAGCGGGAGTTGGAATCGCTGGCCGAGGCGCGGGCGCGCCGCCGGGTGCGGCGGGTCGCCCATTCCCTCCCGATCCTCTCGATCGTCGGCTACACCAATGCCGGAAAGTCGACCCTGCTCAATGCGCTGACGAAGAGCGATGTTCAGACCGAAGACCTCCTCTTCGCGACCCTTGATACGTCGACGCGGCGGCTCCGTTTTCCGCGCGAGCGGGAGGTGATCATCACCGACACCGTCGGCTTCATCCAATCGCTTCCCCCCGATCTGCTCGGCGCGTTTCGATCGACGCTCGATGAGCTGCGCGATGCGCACCTGTTGATCCACCTGGTCGACATCAGCGACCCGCATTTCGAGCAGCATATCCAGACCGTTCAGAAAATTCTGAATGAGCTGGGATTGGAAAAAACGCCGCAGCTCCTCGTCTTCAACAAGAAGGACCGGATCACGCCGCGAACTGTGGCGACTCTCTGCGAGCGGCACGGCGCCCTTGCGATCTCGGCGCTTCAACCGGCGAGCCTGCCCCCTCTGCTGGCCGCCATCGAAGACCGGCTCTGGGCGGAAAGCAAAACCGAGCCGGCCCTCCCCGCGGCCGCGCCGACATATGATGAGGCCGGTCCCCCTTTCTGAAGTGAAGGGACGCGCTCCCGATTAGGCGGCCTTCCGCGGCCGGTCCCTCTCGATCACGGGCCCCCGCTCCGGTCCGCGCACCGGCTCGCCGTTCTCCAGCTCGATCTTGAGCGAGAGGAAGCGAAGAAGATCTCTCAACGACAGGATTCCGACCAGCTTTCCCCGGTCCACCACCAGCAGACGGCTGCGGCCGGTCCGGCTCATCTTCGAAAGGGCCTTTACGGCATCGGCATCGGGGGAGATCGTATTGTCGACGGAGCAGGTTCCCGCCACCTCCCCCACGGTTCGAGACGGCCACTCGTTGCGGGGAATTTCCTTCACCTGGTTCAGATCGATGCAGCCGACCAGCTCTCCGTTCCGGACCACCGGAAAGAGCTTGAACTGATGCCGATAGACGTAATCCTCGATCAGTTGGGCGAGCGTGATGAAAGGGGAAACGACGATCGGATCGGTCTGCATGAAGCGGCGGACCCGCTCCCCCTCCAGCGCCTGTCGCGCGAGGAGCTGCTGATACGACATCCGGGCGGCATCCCGCAGGAACATGCCGATCAAAAATTGCCAGACCCCGCCGATGAAATTCCCGCGAAGGGCATTCAAGACACCGACGAAAATCAAAAAGAGTCCGAACCCGGAGCCGATCGTCGAGGAGATGCGCGTCCCCCATCGAAGATCGTTTCGCCATCCCCACAAAATCGACCGAAGCACCCGGCCCCCGTCGAGGGGGAAGGCCGGAACCAGGTTGAACACCGCCAGGATGGCGTTGATGACGCCGAGGTAGCCGAGAACGCCGTCGACCGGAGCGGGCCATCCGCTCCGCTCCCCGAAAATGTAGAACCCGTAGAATGCGGCCGCCAGGAAGATGCTGGAGAGCGGCCCGGCGATCGCCATCCAGAACTCGGCCCGCGGACTCGGCGGCTCATCGTCCATCTCCGCCACCCCGCCGAAGATAAAGAGGGTGATCCCTTTCATCGGGATGCCGAACCGGCGCGCCACGAGCGAATGGCTCATTTCATGAAAGACGATCGAGCCGAAGAGCCCCAGCGCGCCGACGATCCCCATGATCCAATAGGTCGCCGGCGAGAGCCCCCGGTACTCGACCGGGAAGAGACCGGCGGCGAGCGACCAGGTGACCAGCAGGGCGATGATGATCCAGCTCATATCGATGTGGACGGCGAAACCGAAGAGCTTAAATAGCGTAATCCTTTTACCGAACATACCTCCTCCTTAAAGCCGTTGAGGCGCCGCGAGACCCTCTTTGATTGAACGTCTCATCGACGATAGTGGGCCAGAATGGATGCGAGGAGGGCGAGGAGCAGAAGCCAGTAGAAGAGGTTGAGAACTATGAAGGTGCGCTCATCGAGCGTCGGTTCTTCTCTCGCCTCCGCCGGCGTCTCGCGCCGGACGTGCGGCAGGCGCATCGGCGCGGTCGCCGCCAGGAGCAGCGCAAAGAGAAATCCCGCCATCAGAAACGGGACCCAATAGATTCCCCAGAGAGGCGGCCCCGCCGGAGCGGCCCAGATCCCGCCGAGCCACGAGGCGAGAAAAACCACGAGAAAGAACCAGAGAAATTCGGCCCATCCCGCCCCGTTCGCCCAAAGACCGGACTTGCGAAGCCGCGGCCAGAAGATCACCGTCAAGATCAGACCGGTGACCAGCGCCACCAGAAAATCAACCAGAATCATCGACCTTCACATCCACTTAATTTGAAGATATCGTGTTTGGATCGGTCGTGTCTATGTAGCTCGAAAGGGGTATCCGGCCGCAAGCTCAGAGACGGAGAAAGAAAAAAGGGCGACCCCCTTGGGTCGCCCTTTTTGAACTGAACAGAAACTTATCGCAGCGATTCGGCCGGGATTTCCCTACCGGAAGTCGTGATGTAAACGACGGACGACTTCCCGCCGAATGCCGCCGCCACGCGGACCTTTTCGATCCGGTCGCCGTCGGCAAAGACCGGGAAGTCGAGCGCCGCCGTCTGAGTCAGCGTGAAAGTGGCCGAAGCCGATAGAACACTCGGTCCGGCCGGGAGGGTTACACTCGCCGACGCTGTAGAGGCGTCCGTTGTCCCTGAAAGAGCCGTGCTCGTCGCGGTGGTCTTCACTCCGGTCGTCGGAATGACGGAAACGGTGATCGCCGTTCCGATTGGTATACCGCTCGCGGACATCGTGACCGTAACCGGGTTGGAAGTAGAAGAAGGAAGGGTAATATCGGCTGAGCCGGTCGGATTGTCGGGTGCTGCAACCCCGGCAACGGAGGTGATCCGAAGCGTTGGATTGCCGGGGACGAAAACCGTTCCCGTCGCACCCGTTGTATAGGGAGGAGTGGTCGATGAGGTCCGGGTAATTGTCGTTGCTTCAATTCGAATTCGGCCGACACTTCCCGTTCCACCGGTATTGACTCCGCCGCAAGGAGATCCGGAACCGCCGCCATTAGCTGAAAGCGTCCCATTGCCGCTAATAGTATTTGCCACCAGTCGGATCGCGCCGCCGCTCCCTCCGCCGCCACAGGCCCCGCTGTTGGTTCCAGTGGAACTTCCACCTGTTCCCCCGTTGGCGAGAATCGAGCCGGTCACAGAAATCGTGCCGGATGATGCGATCAAAATGGCGCCCCCTCCCCCTCCTCCGCCGGAGCCGCCAAAGTTTGTCCCGGCCGTCGCGCCTCCGCCCCCCGATCCTCCGATGAGAGGGAGAAGGGTCGGCGAGCCATAAGCAGGCCCCCCTCCTAGACCGCTATTGTTATCAAACCCTCCGACCAAGGCGAACCCCCCTCCTCCGCCCCCTCTGATCGCTGTCGTGACAACGCCGGGGCTCCCTCCGCCCGGTCCTTGCCCGTTTCCTCCCGCCGCGCCCAGCGTTCCGGCCGGTCCTCCGAATCCCCCATTGAAGCCACCCGGTCCCCCAATTCCCGGCTGACCGTCATCACCGAGGTTGCCGTCTCCCGCCGCCCCCGTGTTTGCTGCATTCCCCCCGCTAATATCAATCGTTCCCGCAACCGTCACATCCCCGCTCGCCAGGATCGTCACCGGCGTATTGGCGCTGTTCTTCAAGAACTTCACCGTGACCCCGGTCGGAATATTGACCGTCGTGAAATTAAAAACGCCGTTCGGCGGAAGCTGGAGCGTCGTGTTGACCGCAGGAGCGAAGGCCCCGTCGGCGCCCGTGCTCCCGCTGGTAAAGGCCCGGGCGTCGGCTCCCCAGAGAAGCCCCAGCCCCATGATTGCGATGATCAGATACGATCGCGTCTTCATAAAATCCCCCTTGTGAAATCTTAAAGGTCTTCTTCTCATACCGGTCCGGACCCTCAGCCCGTCGGGGGACGGCCGCGGATTCCCTGTCGGTTCACCAATTTGAGCGACCAGATCCAATCGGCCCAGACATCTCGGCTCTCCCGCACCCTTTTTATTTTCTTTTCCACCGCGAGGGTTCCCATCGGGAGAAGCCGTCCGCGTGATTCGATCCCGCCCTCCGCCGACGCCAAACCGGCCCACAAGAGCCCCATTCCAACATTGAAACCCTGTCTCTGATTCCACCAGTAGAGCCGCCCCGACCCGCTCCCGACCACCGTGAAGGTATTCGCCGGGGAGGCGACATCGGAGGAGGTTCCGCTCGGCGTCGTGATTGTCACCAGCCTCGGTCCTGCGCTCGCCAGGAAGGAGAGCGACACCTGAACGGTCGCTTCGGTGCCGTCCAGATTCACCAGCGGCGGATTGCCGACAGAAATCCCGTCCGCAGGGGCAAGCGCCACCGTCGTGGCCCCGGAGAAGTTCCGTCCGCGGACCGTGAGCGTAAAGGTGCTTCCGATCGTCGCGGTGTTCGGTGTGATGGAGAGGATGTCCGGCGTCGGCGGAGCGATGGTGAAGCGGTTCACCCCCGCCGCGGTCGGCTGGATGCTTCCATTGGCCGTATTGATCTTGATCTGACGGACCCCCAACGGGGCATCGCTTGCAACCGTTATCAACACCGTGAGCGATTTTCCGTCGGCCGCAATCGTCGGCGGGTTGACCACGGAGAGGCCGGTCGCAGGAACAAAGCTCACCGAGATCACGCGGCTCAAATCGCTCCCGGAAACCACCACGGCCAGGTTGCTTGCGCCGGGGGAGGCGACACTCGGGGTGACGCCGCTCATCGATTCTCCGAGCGAGACCCCGACCATCGGCGAGACGATCGGACTGAAGGTGGCGGTGACGGAACCCCCTCCCGCCGCTCCGAACTGAACCCCGAGCTGCGGCGCGACGACGGAATCAAAAGTGGTCATTGTCGGACCCGAAACCGGCGGAGTCAGCACAACGCCGACCGACGGCGCGACAAAGGCGGAGAAATCAGTCCCCGATGTCGCCGTGATCGTGAAGGTATTCGCCGGGGAGGCGACCGCCGAAGTCGTCCCGGCTGGGGTCGTGACCGTGACGACACGGGCGCCGACGGCCGCCGTTGCACCAATCGTCACATTCACCGTCGCGGTGGTCCCGCTGCCGTCGACGGTCGGCGGATTGCCGACCGCGACGCCGTCGGGCGGATTGAAGCTCACCGCCGTCGCGCCGTTCAGGTTCTTTCCGATGACCGTGAGCGTAAAGGTGCTCCCGACCGATTTCGTGATTGGCGTGATCGAGAAAATCTCCGGCTGCGGCAGCGTCACCAGGAAAAGATTGGCCCCGGCCGCGGCGACCGGCAGCGTCGCCGTCCCGGTTTTTACAACGACCGTTCGAACCGTCGTGGGGGCGTCGGAAGCAATCGTAACCGGCACCGCCACGTCGCGGCCGTCCGCAGAAACAGTGAACACGCCGACCGTGAGACCGGTGTTCGGAACGAATGTGACCGAGGTGACCCCCTCGAGCGCCGTCCCCAGCAGATGGAGGGTGAGGCTCGTGCCGATCACGCCGGAAGTCGGAGTCATCCCGGTCACGACCGCTCCCTTCGCGATCCCGACAGGAGCGGAGACGATCGGTTCGAAGGGGATCGTCGTGATCGTTGCGGGCGGAGTCAGCACAACGCCGACCGACGGCGCGACAAAGGCGGAGAAATCAGTCCCCGATGTCGCCGTGATCGTGAAGGTATTCGCCGGGGAGGCGACCGCCGAAGTGGTCCCGGCTGGGGTCGTGACCGTGACGACACGGGCGCCGACGGCCGCCGTTGCACCGATCGTCACATTCACCGTCGCGGTGGTCCCGCTGCTATCGACGGTCGGCGGATTGCCGACCGCGACGCCGTCGGGCGGATTGAACGTGACCGCCGTCGCCCCCGAGAGGTTCTTTCCGTTCACGGTCAACGTGAAAGTGCTTCCGACCGGTTTGGTGATCGGTGTGATGGAGAGGATCTCCGGCTGCGGCAGCGTCACCAGGAAGAGATCGGCTCCGGCGATGGTCGGCCGGACGATCCCCGATGCGGTCTGGACCAGAACCTTTCGGACTCCCGTCGGCGCATTCGAGGCGATGGCGACCCCGACGGTCACCGACCCGCCGTCGGCGGAGACGAACGGCGCATCAAGCAGTGTCAGACCGGTGTTCGGGATGAACTGAATCGAGGTTACTTCCGCGAGGTTCGCTCCAATGACCCTCAAATCGATCCGACTGGTGCCGACCACCCCTGAAGCTGGAGTAAGACCGGTTACGGCCGGACCCATCGCCACCCCCACTGCGGAAGAAAGCACCGGCGAGAGGGTCAGCGTGGTTGATGTCGCCGGGGTTTGTACAGTCACCCCCAACGGCGGAGAGACCACCGGGTCAATCGTCGCCGACGCCGGTGCGGTTGGAGAGGCCAGAATAACGCCGACCGATGGGGCAATCGAGAAGACCGGATCGCCGAACGGCGAGGTGACGAAGAGCGGAACCTTTTTGGTAATGCTCCCGGCCTGAATATTCAAAGAGGTCGTTCCGTTCGCTAGAGCCGTGAGGACGACCGCCCCCTGGGTGGCCCCCGATGGGATGACGATGCTCGAAGACGAGAGGCTCGCCACGGCCGCATCCGAAACCGAGAGGGAGAGGGTGGTGTTCACAAAATCGGCGCGAGAAAGAGCGATCAGAATCGTCCGGTGCTCCCCGATCGTGAGGTTGATCGGATCGGGAGCGACCGAGATCTCGATCGGCTGATTCTGGCCGATGGCGATCAGATTGCTCGTCCCGCCGCTGGTGACGACCGTCAACGGCCCGGCGACCACCCCTGCGGACATCAAGAAAAAGGCGGACCGGTTCCCGTCGGCGACATCGATATTGGCGCCGTTGTCGATCAGAGAGGTGGTCCCTGTGCCGCCGGTCGGGAGCTTCACGGTGATCCCGTTTTCGACGAATCCGCTCCCGGACAGCTGGACGCGTGTTCCGGTCGTAAAGTCGGCCGGGACCAGCGCGGTGACGGTCGGAACGATCTGGAGGGTGGTCGAACTGCCGGAGCCGGTCCCCTGTGTCGGATCGAAGAGGCGAACCGTTCCCGTCGTGACCGGTCCCGTTAAGAGCGCTCCCGCGGTGCCGCCGTCGCTCGCGACCGAGGTCAGCGGCAGATCGGCGGTCGATTTGACCCCATCATCGTTAACGGTCGTCACGCGGAGCTGCAGCTCCGATCGGATGCCCGATCCCTGAATCGTGATCGTCTGGCCGACATTCGCCGACGCTTTCGCCGGATCCGCCGGGCTCCCTTCGGCGGCAACGCCGGCCACCCCCGTGATTTGCGGCAGCCGGAGGTTCAACGGCGCGCTTCGGCCGCCGTCGGTCACCACAGTGACCGGGCCTTCCACGACGCCGATCGGAATCAAGAGACTCAGCTTCCGATTGGCGTCGGTCGAGACGAGGCTCGAACCGTTATCGTTCAGGACAATCGTCCCGCTCGCCCCCGTGAACTCGATTCGACCGACCCCGTCGACCAGACCGCTCCCGAGGACCGTCAACGGCTGGAGCGAGGAGAAGATCGGCGCGTCAAACCGGTCGATCGTCGGAACCACTTGAACCGTGATCGGGGCGGAGGTCAATCCCGACGTCGGATCGACCCACTGAACCGGCCCGGTGGCGATCGGCATCGTCGGATCGAGCCGCACCGAGGCGGTCGTCCCATCGCCGGAGAGGGAGCCGGGAACGAGCGGCAGATCGACGGTGGAGAGGATCCCGTTCGCAAGTCGGGTCGTCATTCGGACCAGGAGATCGGACCGGAGATGGTCACCCGCCAGAGAGAGGGTCTGGCCGATGTTCGCCGACGGCTTCGCCGGATCGGCGGCGCTCCCGGTTTGCGCGACCGCGGTGATCGACGTGAGCGTCGGCGGAACCGGCACCACCCGGAGTGTGAGGGCCGACGCGGTCGTCCCGCGATTGCCGGTCAGATCGTCCGCCTGGGCGGTGAGGGAGACCACCTCTCCGATCGGAATCGTCGCGCTCGCCACCCATCGCCATTGAAGGGTGACCCGCTCCGCCGCCGGGCTGACGGCGACCGGCGTGGTCCCGACAATCTCCCCGTTGGAAGCAAAGAGGCCGACCGAGGCGATTCTGCCGGCATCATTGACCTCCAGGGTCAGATCGACCGCTTGGCCGGTGATGACGATCCCGCTCGCCGGTTGAACGAAGCGGATTTGCGGCGCCAAGGTATCGACGATCGTAAAGCTTCGGCTCTCCGAGACCGCGTTCCCCACCGAATCCCTCACCGTCATCGTGGCGTTCACCGTCCCGCCGACCGGAAGGTTGGCGGCGATCGGAACCGAGAAGGTTGCCGTAAACGAAGCCGAGGCGAATGGGTTCGTCCGGGTTTCGATCGATTGGATCGCGCCGCTGAGGGCCAGGGTGATCTCTTTGACCGCCACGTCGTCCGATCCGGTCACGGAAAGCGCCAGCTGCTCTCCGAGGTTGATCGTCGGGGGAACCGAGCCGACCTGAATCGTCGGAGGCACATTCGGAAGAACATCGACCACCAAGAGGGCCGCCGGCCCGCTGTTCCCGGCGCGATCGACCGCGATCGCCTTGAAGGTGACGCCGCTTCCCTGGACCGGCGCCAGCAGCGCGGAGGCGCTATACGGCGGGAGGGCATCGGTGCCGATCAGTTTTTCATCCGCCAGGAAATCGACGAAGGCGACATCGATATCAGTGACCGTCGCCGCCACCGTCACCGTCGTTCCGAGGATACGGGAAGGGTTCCCGGCCAGCGCCAACCCGGTGACCGTCGGCGGGATCGTGTCGATCGTCGCGAAG
>SCUR01000144.1 GCA_004297235.1 Candidatus Manganitrophaceae bacterium
CGCCGCGGGCGCGTCTGGAAGTGGGTTGAAGAATGAATTAGGAGCGAAGAAAAGGAGGCGGTCGGATGGTCTCGGCGGAGAGGAATTGCGTCCGGGCCGGTGCTTCCGGTCGGGTGATAGGGCCTTCCGAAGAAGGGATCGATCGCCGGTCGAGGGCCTGCTCCGGTGTATGGACAAAGACCGACGCGGCGCACATCCAGCTGCAGACAAACGAGGCATGCCGCTTGGCATGGTCTGTAGGCTCCTCGTGGCGGAAGGCATGCCCCTCCGCACGGACCATGATCAGGCCGGTCGAGAAAAGATAGACCAGCGTAAAGAGAAGGGCGGTTTTTTTAATCCACACTCTGGATTTCATGTTTAAAGTTTTATTTCGTCCTGCTGAGCGACGGCGACGCATTCCGGAAATCGGAGAGAGGCGTGGCTCACCCAGGAGGACACAGGGACAAAAGGATCTTATTGATCTTCAGACTGAAAAACTCAGAGGGGGGGCGATCGCCCGTGGAGCCGGAGCAGGGTGAATTGAAGGGAGAGCGGTCTCCTGAAAGACAGAAGGATTCCGATCAGGACCAGGGAGAGGGTCAGGGGAAGGGTTTGGGGCCGATCCGAGATCGTGCTGGCGCAGGCGAGGAGACAGGAGGCGGTGTGCGAGACCGTTCGGCCGTGATGGTGGCTCTGGCCCGCGGGGGGATCGAAGGAACAAAGGGTCCCGAGAATCAGCGCCGTAAAATAAAGTACCGCGAGAAAGAGGAAGGGGGTCTTTTTGGAGAGGGAGCGGATCATGGGTCTTATTCATAGCGCTATTCGGCCATGTTGTCAAGATTTTTCGCCCGACCGGAGATGAATCGAGCCGGACTTGTTCATTCGATTCCGCGCCGGATCATCTGGAGGAAGAACCTTCCCAGGGCGAGAAGCAAAAGGAGCAATCCAAAGGCGCAAACCACCGAAGCGCCCGTCGGCAGATCGAAGGCGACCGAAGCGGCCAGACCGAGAAGGCTGGCCGCGATTCCGATCCCCCAGCCGATCCAGACCCGGAGGGTCATCCCTTCCGCAAAAAGCAGTGAGGCGACCGCCGGGACGATGAGGAAGGCAAAGACAAGGAGAACGCCGGCGAGGGAGACCGAGCTCGTCACCACCACGCCGAAGGCGGCGTAGAAGAGGAAATCCCAGAGGCGCAGCCGGTAACCGAGGCGGAGGGCTTCCTCGGGGTTGAAAGAGATAAGGAGGAATTTTTTTCGGAAAAACCAGTGAAACAGGCCGACCCCCGAATAAAGGAGCGCCGTCTTTGTGACCTGCGCGGGGGTGACGGTGAGGATATCGCCGACCAGGAGACTGCGAATGTGCTCCGCCCCGCCGGGGGCGCGGTCGAGGACGAGGATGGCCGCCGCCGCCGAGACGGCGTAGGTGATCCCGATGATCGCCTCCTGCGGGATCTTCTCCTTGCGCGAGCGGGTGAGGGACAAGAAGGCGGCGCCGACGAAGGTCATCCCGAGGGACGCCCAATAGGCGGCGGGGTCATGCAGGTCGTAGCCGAGCAGAAGCACCCCGGTCGCGCCGAGCGCCGCCATCTGCGCCAACGCCAGATCGACGAAGATCACCCCGCGCCGGATCACATGGATGCCAAGGTAGGTGTGAATCCCGGTCAAAATCAGAGAGACCACAAAGGGCCAGATGAGAAAAGAGATCATTTCAATCCCCTTGTCTGCGCTATTTTTTCGCCAACGTTTCAGCCAGCTGCGCGATATCTTGGTCGAAGAGATCGAAGTAACTGTTGATCCCGGCCTCCGGTGCCACCGAGGGATTCAATACCAGAACTCGAATGCCGGTCTTCTCCGCCAGGAACTTGGGAGCCTGATCGCTGAAGTAAGGCTCCATGATGACGACCTTCGCCTTCTCGCGCATGATTAGATCGACCAAGGTAGCAAGATGTCCCGGCGAGGGGGGAATCCCCGGCTTCGGCTCGACGTGGCCGACGATGTTCAACCCGAATCGCTCGGCGAAATAGGGCCAGCTGTCATGATAGGTGAGGATCTTGGCCCCCCGATACGGCGTCAACTTTTGCGTCCATTCGGCGATTTTCTGATTGAGGTGTTGATTAAACGCCGTCTCATTCTTCCGGTACTGCTCGCACGAACGTCCATCGAGCCGGCAGAGGGCGGCGGCGATCTGCTCTCCAACAATTTTCCCGTTCTCCGGATCGAGCATGTAGTGCGGGTTTCCCAAAGGATGGACATCTCCCTGGGACCGGTCGATCGGCCGATCCGGTATCCCGGTGAGATTGACCCCGGTTGAGGCGACGATCCGCCCGGGGTTGCCGGTTTGGATCTTATGGTTCCGGGAATTTTCCACCAGGGGCGGAAGCCATCCGATCTCCAGATCGGCTCCCCCGTCGATCAGAAGGTCGGCCTGGTTGAGCTGGCGGATAAAACTCGGCTTGGCATCGACAAAATGCGGATCTTGCGTCCCCTTCGCCAGGCTCGAGACCTCGACCCGGTCGCCGCCGATTTCACGGGCGACGGAGGCGAAGTCGGGGGTGGTCGTGACGATCTTCAGCTTGGCCGCCTCCGCCCTAAAAGAAAAAAGTGCGGTCAGGAGGAGGGTCATCATACTTGCAGTCCATATCTGCTTCATCTGAATCCTCCTAAAATTTGTGGGGGCCATGTTCGCCGATTAAGAATTCCCATTGGAGAAAGACCGAGTGAACGACCTTGTCCCGGCTTTGAATGTCATCCCGGTTATACTGCAGCCGCACCTTCGAGAACTCGCTCGGATAAAAAGTGGTATCGGGCGAAACACGGAATCGGCGGTCGCGCAGCGGATCGGTCGCGGGATCGCCGCCGGTTCCGGCGACATAGTCGAGCCGAAGCCCGGCAACCCATCGTCGCGTAAATCCGTAAAGGAGCTGCGTATACCCCCCTCGATCTCTCAGCGTCTCTTCCGGAAGAAGGGGGTCGCCGTCGTCGACGGGGCCGGCCTCGTAACGCCGCGCCATCACCTCCGTTTGCCAGGCGATGAACGGCCAGCCCGACTCCGCCCGCAGCGGCTTCCATTTGTAAAAGAAGTCGGCGCCGACAATCGCCGTCCGGGTGTCGGTGCCGCTGGCGTTCGGGCCGAAGGCGCCGGAGATTCCCAAGACGACCGTCTGTGTCTCAGTGATATCGACCGATCCGACGAGCCTTGGAGTGATCAGCATATCGGTGACCTTTTTGACCGGACGATCGATCAGCGTTCGGCCGAAGAGTTCCTCGTTCGGGGCGTTTCGGAAGCTAAAAGCGGTCTCCCCGGAGCTGTTCTGGATCGCTACGATCGCCTCGGCGTAGATCGGTATGGGAAAAAGATAGGAGAGCTGCATCCCGGGTCCCCGAAGACCGTCCGGTCCGAGGAAGCGGCCGTTGACCAGCGGCTGATCGGCAAAGTCCCAGGCGTGCGGATGGGTCGGGTTGAGCCGGCCGAATTGGGTGAAGAACTGTCCCGCTTTGATCTGAAGGTTCCAGGGGAGCGAGGTGGTGGTGAGATAGGCCTCCTCCAATTCGACGAAGCTCTCTCCGTTTTTGTCGATCTGATAGACGATGTTCGCGTTGCCGGTGAAATAAGGATCGACCGCCGAGCTGAGGGTCAGCTCGACGTTTTGAACGGTGAAGCCCCGTTGGTTCGGATCGTGTCCGCCGGTCTCGATGTTTTCCAGATCGGGCTCCGAAGAGGCGGCCGCGGCGAAGAGGCCGTCCAAGGAGATCTTCGGGTTCATGATCGAGGAGCCGGCCGCCCCGCTTCCTTGAAACGGGGCCGGTTTTTGCGATGAAAGCGAAGCGGCGCTGTTCATCTTGCTTCGCAGCCCGCTCACTTCACTCTTCAGAGTGTCGACTTGGTTTTTTAGATCTTTTAATTCTTGCTGGGTCGGATCGCCTTGGTGTTGATCCGGGTCTTGTTCTTGAGCACCGACTTTGGAAAAGTCACATACAAAAAGAGAAATGAGAATGAAAAGAAATGTAAAACGCATGCTTTCCCTCCTCAAGAGGGTTCAAAGGCAAGTTCAATCGGGTCTCTTCCCTTTCAAGGACAAGGAAGCCCGATCGGAAATGATCTGCTTT
>SCUR01000145.1 GCA_004297235.1 Candidatus Manganitrophaceae bacterium
CGACGCCAAGGGCACCTATCTGCAGGCGAGCCGGACGAACTTCGACGACTACATTCTTCATACGCACGGCGCGCAGAAGGATGCAATCGTGGAGCGTATCCGGCAATCCGTGTCGTCGTTCAATGGCGGCGAGAACAAGAAGGCCCGCATCGAGACGCTTAAGAAATATATCCAGTCAAAGACAGTCACTCTGATCGACGGAACCCGCATCGAGATCGAAGACGCGCCGGACATCCAGCGTCAGTGCGAGCAGATGCACAAGTCGGTGTTCGTCTTCAATGATAACGGTGAGACAGATTGGGCTGAAAAAGGTCTGACGCAATACGGCCCCTATACAAAGCGCACCTTTGATCGGAATGATCCGTCGATCTGCGTGATTTGCGCCCAGCACGACAAGGGGCGCGTAGAGCAATTCGTCCGCAAGCTGTTGAAAGGGATTTCCTCAAGCAAGTATTTCAGCAACGGCCTTGAGGGCAAGTTCACGCTGGGAACCAGCCGCGTCGAGGTCTTTACGACGACGACGGACAGCGTGGAGGCATACAAGAACGCTATCGAAATGGCAATCCGGAAGAAGGCGGACGACGGAGGCCGTTGGGACCTAGCGCTCGTCCAGGTCCGACAGTCTTTCAAGAAGCTCAAGGTCACGGAAAATCCCTACTATCTCGGAAAGAGCCTGTTCTTCCTGCATCAAGTCCCCGTTCAGGACTTCACGATCGAGCTACTAGGTCAATCCGACTACTCGCTCGGCTACTCCCTCAACAATATGGGGCTGGCCTGCTACGCGAAGATGGGCGGCGTGCCCTGGCTGCTCAAGTCCTCGCCGACCCTTTCCCACGAACTGGTCATCGGCATCGGCAGCGCGAATATCGGACAGGAGCGCAGCGCCGACAATCAGCGGATCATGGGTATTACCACCGTATTCTCTGGGGACGGCAGCTACATTGTCTCGAATACGTCGAAGGCCGTCGTGCCGGAAGCCTATTGCGAAGCATTGACGGTGGTTCTCGGGGAGACGATCGAGAAGATTCAGAAACGCATGAACTGGCAGAAAGGCGACACGATCCGCTTGATCTTTCATGCGCAGGTGAAGAAGTTCAACAAGGAGGAGATCGAGGCCGTCCACACCGTCATCGACAAGTACCGAGAATATCAGGTCGAGTATGCGTTCCTAAAAATCTCGGAAGATCACGGGCTGCATATGTTCGACTCCGCGACTGCCGGGGTGCAGAAAGGACGACTGGCGCTGCTTCGCGGAAAGACATTCAAACTCTCCAAACATGAAATGCTTGTCTACCTAATCGGCCAGCGAGAGTTGCGGCAGGATACTGACGGGCATCCGCGCGGCGTGATCCTGGATGTCCATAAGGACTCGACCTTCAAGGACATCAAGTATCTGAGCGCCCAGCTCTACAGCTTCGCGTCGCATTCTTGGCGTAGTTACTTCCCGAATCCCATGCCGGTCACGATCAGTTACTCCGATCTGATCGCCAGGAATCTCGGATGGCTGAACCAGCTTCCCGGCTGGAACGACTCGGTCATGATCGGGAAGATAGGGCAATCCCAATGGTTCCTATAGAGAAGGAGAACGCGTACCAATTGCGCGACCACCTGCATCGCAAGGTGGCAGAGAGTGCGCACTCCGATCCCTTCAAATACTCCTTTCTGCATTTCCTGGGATTGTCGAAAAACGGAATTCCTACTTTCGAGTTTTCAACTCTCTCCTTGTACCAGCGCTGTGCGATTTCCGGCTTGGGCATTCTGGAAGAAACCGTGTCCAGTCAGGATGTCTCCCGCCTCCTCGGGCAGGCTGCCAAAATCGACTCTACACCCCGGCCATGGGTCTCAGACGTGTTCGGCGTGATGGCCATGAAGTGGCTGGTCATGCAGATGAATAACCACCGCATCTCCAAAGAGTTTGAGCATTGGATTTCGGGATTCCTGGCTCAGCAGGTCAGCGGCGACCATCTCAATATCTTCGAGAAGGATGTTGCGGCTTATATCAGTGGCGAGGAGTCCACCGTCTATGCAAGCGCCTGTGTCCCGCTCTTTCTTCACTACCGAAAGATCCGGCGGATCGACGACCATCAGCTTCGCCTCGCCCTGATCAGCTGCTTCATGCGTGAATTCCGGGATCAGGCACGGGGAGATGCTTCGGCGGCTCTGTTGAGTGTAATGGTTTATGTCTTTGATCAGGTCAATCAGGATGTCGCGATCGTGCCGCCAAAGGGCTGGAGCCTCGACGATCTTCTGGCGTTCCTGGAGCATATTCCCGTTGGCCTCAAGCGGTGGACGTGGGAAGACTCGGGGCGCACGAAAGGCGCCAAACCCGTCAAGTGGCGCATGGAGAACGAATACCATGTGCAGAACCTTCTTTATGTGCTGCTCGCGCCGGTCTTTAATGACATCGCGGACGAAGTGTATCTGCAACCTGTCGGACAGAAGACGCCGCGCGTTGACCTGTATTTACCGTCCCTGCACACGATCATTGAGGTTAAATACAGAAAGGACGCCAAGAAGTCCTTTCAGAGTCTCATAGGTGAGATCGCCGAAGACGCTTCCCTCTATCGTTCCGACGTCAACCGTAAGGACGCGCGAATTGTGAGTTTCCTGTGGGATTCCACGCGTGCAACGCAGGAACACGCGAAGTTCAAAGAGGGCATTTTGAAAATTGACGGCGTAAACGGATGCGTTGTGATAAGTGCGCCGTCAACAATGCATGAGTAATTCAGAATAAAGCGAAGGGGCCAGATATGTAACCTTTCGGCAATTGCCTAAAGATCACGGTCGTGACTTTTACATATTATATACAATCAATGTTTGAAGATCATATCAATTTTAGCGCCGTTCGCTTTGAACCAGGGGTTTAGCAAGCCAAGGCTATTGTCGACATTCTGTATGGTGTTAAAGAGGAATTTGTTAGAAATTTTGACCGTAACATGGCTTTCCATGACGGCGCGCTGAAGCGCCGCCATCCGATCGGCCGTGTGACAGACGATCAGAATCCCGACCGGATCCTTTGAATTCACCGGAGCGAGAATACGATTGAGTTGCATGAACGCGACCAGCTTCTGGAGAAATTCCGGCGTGTGGGTGGTTCCGGCGTCGATCTCAACGAGATAGCTGTAATATGAACCGTGGGGCAGGCGAACTGTAAATCTTAAATCCGGAATCCGTTTCACCCTGACTTTCTGGACCTGTTTTGCCAGCATTCCGTGATCATACAGTCTGATCACCTGATACCGTCTGGGCTCCCCTTCATAGATTCTCCTAATAAACCGGGTTACGGTAACTTCGTGAAAAAGGAATTGTCCTTTCAGCCGAACACGCCGAATTCGGTCGATCGGCATGACGGATTGTGAAACCAGTATTTCGATTCCTCCTTCCGCGATGGCATACACCGGTTTATGAATGATCGGAGCTCGCACCCGGATTTTCGGCGGCTGCAACCGTGTGATACAAGATGCGCTCATTAACCTGAACATCCGTCTCTCAAAAACCTGCCGACGGACCAGGCGTCCATTTCCGACAAAAAATCGAGCGTGCATATCATCGGCAAAAGCCGGCCCGCTCGCGAGATATTTGAGAACGTCGATATCGCGATTAGTCAGAACCACTCCCTTTTGCCTCGGCATCGGTTCCCTCCCCTACTTCAATCTCGTTCTCTCTGCATAACCTC
>SCUR01000146.1 GCA_004297235.1 Candidatus Manganitrophaceae bacterium
TTGTATCGCGACAGCCGCGCGCATGTCACGCTCAGCTCGGAAGACATTAAGTATATGGGGGACGATGATCTCCAGATCGTCATCGCCCTCAATGAGAACAAGCGGTCGCGGTCGAGGCTTTTCCAATTCGATCACACCGTTTCGGGCTCCCTCGATAAATATCAATTTAAGATTGCGGCCTATTATTTCGAAAACGGCCGCAAGAATGGGAACAGTCGTCCCAGGCTGGCGGAAATATGGGGCCCCCTTTCCACAAGAATAGAGCGAGGATAAATGAATTTTCGACCGAAACATTCTCTTCTAAAGAAACGGATCCTTCTCTTTATCAGCGGTCTTTTGCTTTTCGGATGTGTCGGCATCGACGACCTCTCGCGGGAAGACTATCGCAGGGGGGTGCTCTATACCAATAACCTTTCGACGGAGACGATCGCCGTCATGCCGATGATCGGGCGCGGGGCAAACCGCGATTATGCGAAGACGGCCGAGGCGATTTTCTATAAGGCCCTCACCGAAATGCGGCAGCAGACCCATTTGATCTCTCCCGAGGAGGGGCGCGCCAGAATCGAAGCGAGCAACCTGGGCCCGCTGCTTGAGAATCTGAGGGAAGAGACATCCTTCAAAAGGGTGGCCGAGGAGCGCAGCGTCGCCGAGCTGAAAAAAATATTGGGGACGCGCTTTCTCCTCCAGACCGAATTACAGCAGGTCGAGGTCGCCGAGGGGGCGACGCAGGTCCGCATTCAGGGCCGGCTGTGGGATATCGAGATGGGCGACATCATCTGGGAGGGGACCGGAGAGTCGAGAGGCTATCTCTTCCTGTTCTTCCCGCGCATTCCGGCCAGCTTTGAGAAGGCGGCGGAGGTCGCGAGCCGAGGGCTGATCAAGAGATTGCCATAGGCGAAAAACTTGAATCAGAAATTTAGAAAGCGAGGGGGTCAGAAATGAATATCCCACTGAAGGTGCATGCGGTGGTTTCCGATCCGAATACGGAGGCCCAGATCGTCATATTAAAGGATGAACAGAATGTCGAGCTTCTTCCGATCTGGGTGGGGGTGACCGAAGGGAACGCCATCCGGTTTGCGCTGGAGGGAATCGTTCCGCAGCGACCGCTGACGCACGATCTTTTGAGAGACTTGTTGAACCATTTGAGCGTTCAGATGGAGAAGATCGTCATTCATGATTTGAACAACAACACCTATTTTGCAACCCTTTATCTGACGCATCGCCGTGCGCCAGAGCCGGAGGGACCCGGAGGGCCGGTCGAATTCACGATCGATGCCCGGCCGAGCGACGCGATTGCCCTCGCCCTGCGCGCCGGGGTTCCGATCTATGTCACCGAAGAGGTCCTGCGTAAGAAGTCTTCTGAAAATCTGGACGAGTGGCTGGAACGGCTCAAGCCGAAGGATTTCGGCTCCTACAACGCCTGATTTTCCCTTTCCTAAAAGGGGGGCCGACCCCACGAGCCGCCCCTCATCATCATCGCGTTATCATCTTTCCCCTTGACAAAAGGCCCGTCCTTGTATAAAAATACACTACTTTAAAGCGTTTAAATGAAGGATGAGGATGAAAACAACGGCAATTAAAGAAGCGGATGTTCAGAAGAAGTGGTTCGTCGTTGATGCGGACGGCAAGGTTTTGGGGCGGATGGCGGCTCAGGTCGCGGCGATGCTTCGCGGAAAACACAAGGCGGTCTTCACCCCCAACCAAGACCTGGGAGATCATGTCGTTGTCGTCAACGCGGCGAAGGTGGTTCTGACTGCGGGCAAAGCGGTCAAAAAGAAATACTACCACCACAGCGGTTACATGAGAGGGGGGCTGAAGGAGACGACGGCCGAGAAGCTCTTGCGCGAAAAGCCCGAACGGCTCGTCACCTATGCGATCGCCGGGATGCTCCCGAAGACCAAGCTGGGGAAAGCGATGGCGAAGAAATTGAAAGTGTACGCCGGTCCCGAGCATCCGCATCAGGCGCAGCAACCACAAGTGTTCGAAGTAAAAGAAAGGGGTTCATGATCATGGCGGCGACGCGTTATTCTGCGACAGGGAAAAGAAAGAACGCCACGGCACGGGTTTGGCTGGAGCCGGGAGAGGGGAAGATTACCGTCAACGGAAGACCGTCGGACGAGTACTTCCCGCGGCAAGCCTGGAAATACTTACTGATCCAGCCTTTCCAATTGACCGAAACGGTCGGACGATACAATGCCGTTGCCCTTGTTCACGGGGGCGGGCTCAGCGGCCAGGCCGGCGCGCTTCGCCACGGCATTTCCAAGGCGCTGTTGGAGGCGGTTCCTCAGTCGCGCACCGCTTTAAAGAAAGAGGGGCTCCTTACCCGCGATCCGAGGGTCAAAGAGCGTAAGAAGTATGGACAGAAGGGGGCCCGGAAGCGGTTCCAATACTCCAAGCGGTAAAGGTTCTTTTCACCTCGTATTTTTTGATGGGGAAGGTCGAAAGACCTTCCCTTTTTTTTAGGCGCTGTCGGGAGAATCCGCGATCGCGCGATCGACTCTGTTCTAGAGAGAAGTTGATCAGAAAGGTTCCGAGAGAGATGACCCTCAAAGTCGCCATCGCCGGCGCGACCGGCTATACGGGCGGAGAATTGCTCCGGCTTCTCTTCCTGCACCCCAATGTCGAAGTGGTGAGTGTAACCTCGGAGCAGTCGGCCGGAGAACCGCTTATCAAGCGCCTTCCCTCTTTGAAGGGGTACTACAACCTCAAACTGGAGCAGTTTGATCCAAAGAAGATCGCCGAGAAGGCCGATCTGGTTTTCCTCTGCCTCTCCCATACCAAAGCGATGGAGCCGGTGCGCCAACTCCTCGACCTCGGCAAAAAGGTCATCGACCTCTCGGCCGATTATCGGCTTCGATCGGCCTCTCTCTATGAGAGCTGGTATCAATCTCCCCACACGCATCCCGAATTACTAAAAGAAGGGGTCTACGGTCTCACCGAGGTCTACCGCGATGAGATCGCCCGAAGCAATTTTATTGCAAACCCCGGCTGCTATCCGACCGGGGCGCTTCTGCTCCTCTCCCCTTTCCTGAAGGCGGGGTGCATCGATGCAAGCCGCGAGATCATTATCGATTCGAAGTCGGGGATCTCCGGCGCGGGACGCGCCCCCTCTGCAAAGACCCATTTCACCGAGGTCAATGAGGGAATGGTCGCGTACAACATCGGCGTTCACCGCCATCTCCCTGAGATCGAGCAAGAGATCCGGCGGATCGGCGGGAAGAAGAGGAGCGTTCTTTTTACCCCTTACCTCCTTCCGGTCAATCGGGGTATTCTGACGACGATTTATCTTCCGCTGAATGGAAAGTTCACTCAGAAAAAGCTCGAGTCGGTTTTGGACGTCTATCGGGGGGAGCCCTTTATTCGGCGGGCCGACGGCGCGCCGAACCTGGCGCATATTCGGGGATCGAACTTTTGCGATCTCGCCGTCTTCGCGACTCCCGGAGGGCGGACGGCGATCCTCATGTCGGCAATCGATAATCTGGTGAAAGGGGCCGCGGGCCAGGCGATTCAAAATATGAATGTGATGATGGGATGGGACGATCGGCTCGGTCTGATCTCCCCGGGGCTATTCCCTTAAGAAAGCGTAAAGCCCTTTCACCCTTTTTTAATTTGGATAAAATAATGGAACGGATCGAAGGAGGCATCACCGCCGTCGAAGGTTTTTCGGCGGCCGGCACTTTTGCGGGCGTCAAGAAAGTCGAAAAGGCCGATCTCGCGCTCATTTTCTCCGAAACCGTCTGCAACGTGGCGGGTGTCTTCACGAAGAATCGATTTCCGGCGCCCCCGCTTCTGCTCGATCGGAAACACCTTCGAAAGAGAAAAGGCCAAGCGATTCTGGCAAACAGCGGCAATGCCAATGCCTTCACCGGAGAGCGGGGATACCGGGACGCCGAGGCGATGGCGGCGGCGGCGGCGCGCGCATTGTCGGTTCCGGTGGAGTCGGTCTATGTGGCCTCGACGGGAGTCATCGGAGAGTTCCTGCCGATCGAGAAGATCACCGGCGCGGTCCCGCGGTTGGTCTCGCAGCTTTCGCACGGCGGCGGCCGCGCCGCGGCGGAAGCGATTATGACGACCGATACATTTTCGAAGGAAATCGCCCTCGCCGGAGAGGTCGGACGACAGGAGGTGAAGATCGGGGGAATCGCCAAAGGGTCGGGGATGATCCATCCGAACATGGCGACAATGCTTGCCTTCCTGGCGACCGATGCGGCGATTCAACCACATCTCCTCCAGGAGGCGCTGCGGCAGGCGGCCGATCGCTCCTTCAACCGGATCACCGTCGACGGCGATACCAGCACCAATGATATGGTTCTCTGTTTCGCCAACGGGCGGCGCGGAAGAGAGATCCGGTCCAAGGGGAGGGCCTACAACCAGTTCGTCTCTCTCTTGGAGGGGGCCTGCCTCTCGCTCGCCAAGATGATCGTGCGGGACGGGGAGGGGGCGACGAAGCTGGTCGAGATTACCGTCACCGGAGCGCGAAGCGATTCGGCGGCCCGGCGAATCGCGGAATCGATTGCCCGTTCCAATTTGGTCAAGACGGCCTTCTTCGGGCAAGATGCCAATTGGGGTCGGATCGTCGCGGCCATCGGGAATGCGGGGGTGCCGGTTGAGCCGGAGCAGATCAATCTCTCGTTTGGTCCGGTCGCGCTCCTTCGGAAAGGGGTGTACCAGGGGAAAGAGGCCGAAGCGAAGGTGGCGGAGCTTCTGAAGCAGCGTGAGGTTGAGCTAGGGGTTCATCTCCATTCTGGAAAGGGCCACGCCGCCTTCTGGACCTCGGATTTGAGCTTCGACTACGTCAAAATCAATGCCGCGTACCGATCGTAGAGGGGGGGCGCCTCCTTTTTCCTATTGCAAATTTAGCTCTAATTGTGTTAATTTTTAAAATCTCGTCATTTGAAATTCCTATGATCGAGATCGTGTAACACCTTCAACATTGAAGATTCCCCGCAGGGGGGAATCTTCGACCCGAAGAGAGAAAAACTCTATATTATATAGGCGCGTTGAACCCCCACAACAAACGGTGGGGAGTATCACGCGCCATGCGTGTTCAACACAAAATTCACACGCTCCCCGCGGGGGCCCGGTCCCCGACCGAGACGGCATGACCGAAGGTCGGGTTGCCCTTTGTCTTTGACCAAGGAAACAGGCGCATTAAAGCGGGAGCGGAGGCCGAGACCAAACAAGGAGAAACCAATGATTGAAATGAGAGAATTGCTTGAAGCGGGTGTCCATTTCGGACACCAAACCAATCGCTGGAATCCGAAGATGGCCAAGTACATCTTCGGAGAGCGGAACGATATCTATATCATCGACCTTCAGAAGACCGTTCAAAAGTTCGGGCAGGCGACCGATTTTGTCCGGGACCTCGTGGCGCACGGAGAAAACATTCTCTTCGTCGGAACGAAGCGTCAGGCGCAGGATATCGTAGAGGCCGAGACGAAACGGTGCGGCATGTTTTATGTGAATCATCGGTGGCTGGGGGGAATGCTCACCAATTTCGCCACCATCCGGAAGAGCATCGAAAAGTTAAAAAAACTGGAAGCGTCCCGGGAAGACGGCACTTATGAGCGACTGCCCAAGAAAGAGGTCATCCAGCTTGAAAAGGAGCGGGAGCACCTCGAGTGGAACCTGGGCGGCATCAAAGAGATGCGGAATCTGCCGGGGGCGATTTTTGTGATCGATACGATGAAGGAGCGGACCGCCGTTCTGGAGGCCAATCGGCTTGGAATTCCGGTGATCGCGATCGTCGATACCAATTGTGATCCGGATGAGATCGATTATGTCATCCCGGGTAACGATGATGCGATCCGGGCCATCCGTCTGATTACCAGCCGTATCGCCGATGCAGCCCTGGAAGGGCGGCGCATCCGAGAGAAGACCCAGGCGGAGCGGCCGGCCCCTGCCTCCGCGCAGGAAGCGAAACCGGAGCCGGTCATGGCGACGGCGGCCGAAGGGGAAAAGGAAGCGGCCGCTTCCTAAGAAAGCGTGGACGGTAGGCTCTGAACGTTGCGAAGACCTATTTAGAAAGGAAACGGAATGTCGGCAGTGGATACGATTAAGGAGTTACGCGAAAAAACAGGCGCCGGGATTATGGATTGCAAAACGGCCCTGGCGCAGTCGCAGGGGGATCTCTCCAAGGCGATCGACTATCTTCGGCAGAAAGGCCTGGCGACCGCCGCCAAGAAGGCGGGGCGAGAGACGCGCGAAGGGATCATCGGCTCGTATATTCATTTCGGCGGGAAGATCGGCGTTTTGGTGGAGGTGAATTGCGAAACCGATTTCGTCGCACGGAACCCTGAGTTCCAGGAGTTGGTCCGGGATATCGCCATGCAGGTCGCCGGATCCACGCCGCCGCCCCAGTATATTCGACGCGAGGAGGTCCCCGCCGAGATCGCCGAGAAGGAGCGAAATATATTCATCGCCCAGGCCCGGGAGACAAAAAAGCCGGAGGCGGTGATCGCCAAAATCGCCGAGGGGAAGCTCGAGAAATTCTTTGAAGAGATCTGTCTCTTGGAACAATCGTTCATCAAAGACCCGCAGATCAAGATCAAAGACCTGATTGCGCAGAAGATTGCCAAGATCGGGGAGAATATCCATGTCCGCCGATTTACGCGATACCAGCTTGGAGAAGGCGAGGCTTAACGCGCCTCCTCCGACGCATTTCTTGCCGAACGGACCGATGACCGCCCTTTGTCATTCGGTCCGCCGGCGTTGACGTTTTCCATCCATTAAACAGGATTGCCGCCCATGTCCGACGCCAAATATCAGAGAATTCTCTTCAAGGTCAGCGGGGAGGTCCTGGCGGGGGAGCAAGGGTACGGGATCGATCCCAAAATGCTCGACACCATCGCAGAGGAGATCAAGGAGATCGTCTCGATGGGGGTTGAGACGGCGGTGGTGATCGGCGGCGGGAACATCTTCCGAGGGATCGCCGGGAGCGCCGCGGGGATGGAGCGGACCTCGGCCGATTACATGGGAATGCTGGCGACCGTCCTCAATGCCCTGGCCCTTCAGAATATTCTTGAAAAAAAGGGGGTCTTTACCCGCGTTCAGTCGGCGATCGAGATGAAAGAGCTGGCGGAAGGGTACATCCGAAGAAAGGCCATCCGCCATCTGGAAAAAAAGCGGGTCGTCATCTTCGCCGCCGGGACCGGCAACCCTTACTTTTCGACCGATACCGCGGCGGTTCTCCGGGCGATGGAAATCGGAGCGGAAGTGATCTTAAAGGGGACCAAGGTGGACGGCGTGTTCGACCGCGACCCGATGAAAGACCCGGCCGCCCGCAAATTCTCCGAGCTCACCTTCTTCGAGGTGATCGAGAAGGGATTGAAGATCATGGATTCCACCGCCGTCACCCTCTGCATGGATAACAATCTTCCGCTGATCGTTTTCAACGTCAAAGAAAAAGAAAATATCCGCAAGGTCCTCACCGGGGAGCGTGTCGGGACCCTGATTCGAAAATCCCGCTGATCGGCGGCAAGGAGCGATGATGGTGGCTGACGCTAAAAAGAGAATGGTCGAGAAATCGGAAGCGTCCCTTCAGCACCTGAAAGTGGAGCTCTCCGGGATTCGAACCGGCCGTGCCTCTTTGGTTCTTTTCGATTCGATCCAGGTCAACTATTACGGAACATCAACCCCGCTCAAGCAGATCGCGACCCTTTCCATCCCCGACAGCCGAACGGTGCTCATTCAGCCGTGGGATACCAGCCAGCTTCCCGAGATTGAGAAAGCGATTTTGGGATCCGGGCTCGGACTTACCCCCACCAACGACGGAAAGGTCATCCGGATCAGCATCCCTCCGCTGACCGAGGAGCGTAGAAAAGATCTCGTCAAGCTGGTGAAGAAGATCGGGGAAGAATCGAAGGTGGCCATCCGCAACATCCGGCGCGACACCAACGACGAGCTCAAAGCGCTGCAGAAAGAAGGGACGCTGTCGGAGGATGCGCTCCGCAAGGCGCAGGACGAAGTCCAAAAGATGACCGACCAGACCATCACCAAGGTCGATGAGATCTTAAAGAAGAAAGAAGCGGAGATTATGGAAGTCTAACGGAAAAGATGAAGGCGGCGTGTCGTTCACGGTTCGCAAGGCGGTACATAAGGAGGTCGTCGATGGGTTTCGGGATCAAGCTTTTCTTCAAACGATCTTTGGTGGGTTACCTGGTGATTGCAACAGTGGTTCTTGGACTTCTCTCCGCTTTTCCGACGTCCGAAGGTTGGGCGATGTTTCTCTCCTCGAACCAAACCTCCTCGATCCGGCAGGAGGATCTCACAAAAATTCAAACCGTTCTTGAATCTAAAATCATTCACCAGCGTTTGGCCGATCTTGGCTTAAGCCACGAAGAAATTACCTCCCGGCTGGCGCAACTGTCCGATCAAGAAGTTCATCAAGTGGCGAGTCAGATCGATTCCCTTTATGCCGGGGGGGATGGGCTCGGCGTCGTGATCGCGCTTCTGGTGATTGCGATCCTGGTGGTGATACTACTCCAATTGACCGGTCACAAAGTCATCATCACGAAGTAGCGCTGATGGCGAGTCGACTGCGTACCGGCTCTGCCGATATGGCTCCGCCGATTTCTTCCGGGAGGGGCCCGGTTCTGTGGGGGTGTGCGCTGGCGGTTCTTTCCATCGCGCTTGGTTTCGGATGCGCTTCGACCAGCCCGGCCCGTTTTCCCTCCGGCCGTGCGCTTCAGTTGAATGTCCCTTATTTCCCCCAGCAGGTGGGCCTGTGCGGTCCGGCGTCGCTGACCTCCGTCTTGAATTACTGGCGGGAAGAGACGTCGGTGGAAGAGGTGGCGCGCGCCGTCTATCTCCCGCAGCTCAACGGCGCTTTGGGGATCGACTTGACGCATTTCGCACAGAAGAAGGGGATGCAGGCGGAGAGCTACACCGGCAGTCTCCTCGATATCAAGGACCATCTCGCACGGGGGATTCCCCTGATCGCATTTTTAAATCTCGGGGGGCGTGTCTTCCCCGTCGGTCATTTTGTTGTGATTACCGGCCTCGATGAGGCGCGGGAGGAGGTGATCGTCCACTCCGGCTCCGAGGCGAATAAACCGATTCCGTATCAAACCTTTATCGCAGCCTGGGAGAAGACGCGCTATTGGACGCTTCAAGTCCTTCCCCCCCGCCCCGCTTCGCTTTGATGGAACCGGCCCGTCTCTTCTTGCTCCTGCTTCTCATCGTCGGGCCGGCGGGCTGCGGAACCATTCCGAAAGTGATCATTCTGAACGATCCGCTCTCCAACGAAGAGCATCTTCAACTCGGGCTCTCCTATGAGGCGCGGGGAGAATGGGATCAGGCGATCTCGGAATATGAAACGGCGCTCGACAAGGGAGGATCCGCCTCGGTGATCCAGGGCTACCTGGGAAACGCCTATTACGGAAAGAAGGATTACATCGCCGCAGAACAGGCCTATCGAAAGTCGCTCCATCTGAATGCCCGCAATGCCCCCGTCCTCAACAATTTGGCGTCGCTCTATCTGGTCGATCGCAAAGACCTCCTTGAAGCGGAACGCTTCGTCCAGCAGGCGATCGAAATCGATCCGGCGAGAAAGCCGTATTATCTCGACACCCTCGCCGCCATCTATTTGGCGCGGACGGAGTATGACGCGGCCCTCGCCGCCTATCGGGAGGCGACGGCCCTCTCCCCTTCCGATCCGGTTCTCCTGAAACAATTGCACGAACAGCAAAATCATGTGCTAGAATTGCTCGAAGAAAAAGCGTCGGATCGGACGCATGCCCCGGTGAAATCAAATCGGGAAGACCGGATCGAGGGGAACTCCCATTGAGTGCAGGAAAGAAGAGGGATCAAATACGTTCCGCCAGCGTTGCGGAGATTGATCTCTCCGCGTTGAGCCACAATCTCCGGCAGGTCCGGAAGCGGATCGGTCGAAGAGAGATCTTGGCCGTGATCAAGGCGAACGCCTATGGTCATGGCGCCGTCCCGATCGCAAAATTTCTGGCGGGGAAAAAACGCGCGCCGGGGGTCTCGCTGCTGGGGGTGGCCTATCTGGAGGAGGCGATCCAGCTTCGAGAGGCCGGGATCACCGATCCGATCTTGTTGATGACCGGCTGTCCGATCGAGCAGATCCCGGAGATCGTCCGGTATCAGCTCACCCCGCTGCTCTTCGATTCGGAGTCGCTCATCGCGCTGAGCCGCTATGCCGTGCGCCGCGGGAAGAGGGTGAAAGTCCACATCAAGCTCGATACCGGAATGGGGCGCCTGGGGCTGCCGGTGTCCGAGGCCCTTCCTTTTATTCAAACGGCGACGGCGCAGAAAGGGATTCAGGTGGAGGGGATTCTGACCCACTTTGCCGAGGCCGATCTCAAAGATCTCTCTTTCGCCCGCAAGCAGCTGGAGGCGTTGAAGCAGATTTGGACCGCGCTTCAAAAGGCGAAAATCAAAATCCCCTATTGCCATCTGGCCAACAGCGCTGCTATTATGCACTTCGGCTCGGCGCATTTTAACTTGGTCCGTCCGGGGCTGATGCTCTATGGGTATTCTCCTCTGGAGGAGGAGAGCAAGATCGACCTGAGGCCGATCCTGCAGCTTCGGGCCCGCGTGATTGCATTGAAGAAGGTTCCCGCCGGCACGTCGATCAGCTATGGGCGGACTTTCTTAACCCGGCGGGAGAGCCTGATCGCCACCGTGGCGATCGGTTACGCCGACGGTTATCCGCGGCTTCTCTCGAATCGCGGTGTGATGATCGTCCGGGGACAACGGGTCCCGGTGGTCGGCCGGGTCTGCATGGATATGACGATGCTCGACGTGACCGACGTCCCTTCGCTGGAGGTCGGCGACTGGGTCACCGTAATCGGGGAAGAGGAAGGTCAAGCGGTCTGGGCCGATGAGCTGGCCCGTCTGGCGGAAACGATCCCTTATGAAATCCTCTGCGGGATCGGGGAGCGGGTTACTAGGATCTATAAAACACGTGAGGCGTGAGGCGTTAGGCGTGAGGCGAAAAAGACTAAAAGAATTTGATCTTACCCCTTACGCTTTACGCCTCACGCCTCACGTTATCTCGGCCTTACAATGCGCTATTTCGAAAAATTAGGAAGCGGGCTGCTGGGGTTCTTGACGGAGATGGGGGCGGTGTCGCTGCTCTTCTTCAGAGCCTTCTTGTGGGTCTTCACCCCGCCGCTTCGCTTCCGGAACATCGCCAAACAGATGGAAGCGGTCGGCGTCCAGTCGATCCCGGTCGTCTTGATCACCGCCTCGTTCACCGGGATGGTCCTGGCGCTGCAGAGCTATACCGGCTTCAAGCGCTTCAATGCCGAAGGGCTGGTCGGGACGGTGGTCGCCTTGTCGATGACGCGGGAGCTCGGTCCGGTGCTCACCGGCCTGATCGTCGCCGGACGGGCGGGGGCGGCGATGGCGGCGGAGCTGGGGACGATGAAAGTCACCGAGCAGATCGACGCGCTGGCGACGATGGCGGTCAACCCGGTCAAGTATCTTATTACGCCGAGACTGCTCGCCGGGATGCTCATGCTCCCGATGCTCACGATCTTTTCGGATCTGATCGGAATCGTGGGGGGCTATCTGATCTCGGTTCAGATGTTGGAGGCGAACCCGGGAATTTATATCCGCCGGACGATCCAATACCTGGAGACGACCGACATTTGGGGGGGAATCTTAAAGTCGGCGGTCTTCGGCATCATCATTGCGACGATCAGTTGTTATAAGGGGTTTAATGCCGAGGGAGGGGCCGAAGGGGTCGGCCGCGCCACGACCGGCGCCGTGGTCATCGCGGAGATGATGATACTGATCTCCGATTATTTTTTGACCGCCTTTCTCTTTTAGAAGGCGCCTGATGATTGAGCTGATCGATCTTAAAAAAAGCTTCGGCAACAACCATGTCTTGCGCGGGGTCAACCTCAAGATCGAGACCGGCGAGAGCATGGTCATCATCGGGGGGAGCGGAACCGGGAAGAGCGTCATCTTAAAACATATCATCGGCCTGATGCAGCCCGATTCGGGCCGGGTCGTGATCGACGGCGTCGATCTGTTGTCCCTCTCCGAAAAGGATCTGAGCGAGTTCCGAAAACGATTCGGAATGCTCTTTCAAGGGGCGGCGCTTTTCGACTCGCTCAGCGTCTGGGAAAACGTCGGCTTCGGTCTGATCGAGCATACCGCTCTTTCGAAGGAAAAGGTTCGGGAGATCGCCCGGCAGAAGCTGGCGATGGTCGGGCTGAAAGGGATCGAGGATCGGATGCCGGCCGATCTGTCGGGGGGAATGAAGAAACGGGTTGGGCTGGCGCGGGCGATCGCGATGGATCCGAAAATCATCCTCTACGACGAGCCGACCACCGGGCTGGACCCGATTATGGCCGACGTGATCAATAATCTGATCACCGACCTGGACGAACGCTTGGAGGTGACCTCGGCGACGATCACCCACGATATGCGGAGCGCCTACAAGATCGCCGACCGGATCGCGATGCTCTATGAAGGGAAGATTTTGGAGGTCGGCACCCCGGACGAGATCCGGAACAGTCCCAACCCGATCGTCCAGCAGTTCATTTCCGGGAGCGCCGTCGGACCGATCAGCGTAGGATGAAGTGCGAAATGACGTGAGGCGTGAGGCGTGAGGCGTGAGGCGAAAGAGCTTAAATCTTTTGACCGGACCCCTTACGCCTAACCCCTCACGCCTCACGTGTTCCTTCAAACAGGAGACCCTTTGAAAGGATTTACCACCGAGGCCAAAGTCGGAGCGGCCGTTCTCGCCGCTCTCCTGCTCCTCACTTACATGACATTTAAAGTCGGCGGATTCTCCTTTCTTCAAAAGAGCGGTTACCGCCTCAACGCGACATTCAGCTCCGCCTCCGGTCTCGACAAGAAGGCGCCGGTTCGGATCGCGGGGGTCGAGGTCGGACGGGTGGAGGAGATCCAACTGGTCGAAGGGGGAGCCAAGGTCACTTTGAAGATCGACGCGGGGGTGAAGATCCGAAAAGGGGGGCATGCCGCCATCCGCTCGGAGGGGCTTCTCGGAGATCGCTATGTGGAGATTGCCCCCGGCAAGGAGAATGATTTTTGGAAAGACGGGGAGACCATTCCGTCACAGGAGGCGCAGGCCGATCTTGAAAATCTGATGTCGCGCTTCTCGAGCATTGCGGATGATGTGAAGGCGGTCACCTCTTCGCTCAAGGAGGTTCTCGGAAGCGCCGAAGGGAAAGAAAACCTGAAGCAGGTCCTGGAGAACGCCAAAGGTCTGACCAAGGGAATCAATGAGTGGGTCCAGATGAATCGGGAGCCGCTCAGCCGGTCGGTCGCCAATTTCGAATCGTTTTCAAAATCGCTTAAAGAGCAGGGAAATCAGCTCGTCGACAGCCTCACACGGATGGCCCAGAAGATGGAGCGGGGCGAGGGGACCCTCGGGAAGCTGATCAACGATGACGAAGCATACAACAAGCTGACCCGCTCCCTCGACGACCTCGGCAATTCGTTGAAGGGGGTCGAGAATCTCACCAAGAAGGTGGAAAGGGGCGAGGGAACGATCGGAAAGCTCTTCACCGATGAGACCGCCTATGAGAACCTCAATACGGCGTTGGAGGGGTTGAGCAGTACGGTCGGCCGGATCGAGAAATTTAAGACCTTCGTCGGCTTCCGAACCGAATACCAGCTTCAGGAGAGCCAGAACAAAGGCTACTTCACCATTCAGCTCCAGCCGCGGGCCGACAAGTTCTACCGCTTGGAGATTGTGGATGATCCGCGCGGCCGCGTCAGCGAGACCACGCATGTCATCACGACCAACGGGGTGCCGAGCACCATCACCGACTTGAAGACGCAGCGCCGGCTCAAGCTCTCCGCGATGTTCGGAAAGCGGGTCGCCAATCTCGGTCTCCGGATCGGTCTGGTGGAGAACACCTTCGGCGCCGGGGCCGATTACTTCCTGTTCGACGATACTTTCCGGGTCAGCGCCGACGTTTGGGATTTCAACAGTGATGATCCCGCGTCGGAACGCGCGCACCTGAAGGTCGCCGCCGCTTATACGCTCTTTAAATACATCAACTTCGAGGCCGGCTACGACCAGATGCTCAATCAGCAGTTAAATACCCTCTATGTCGGCGCCGGACTCCGGTTTGAGGATGACGATCTGAAATATCTCATCGGCGGGCTGGCCGGCGCATTCCGATAAGCGCGCTCCCGCGCATTGTCGAAGAGGGGCGCCTCATCCATCCGCCCGATCAACGGACCGACCTCGAGATCGCCGCTCATAAAATGCGGTATCTTCAAGATTCATCTCGTCATCCCGGTCCACCCTCCTCTCTCAAAGTATCCGCCCGTCTTTTTTGCCGATCTTCTCTTCTAAGGAAAATTTACAGAAGAAATAGAGTGGTTGCCCTATAGCCGTTAGATCACGTTTTGGTATGCTTGCGCTTCGATTGTTCGTCACCAAGCTTAAATAAGGAGCGCGCATGAACCGATGGCGGAAATGGGTTGTTCTGGTCAGTTCGTTTTTCCTGTGGGGGGGCATCGCGGAGGCGCAGACGATCTGGTGGGATACCGGAATGGTCAAGCTCCGACAGGCCAACAGCGGGACGACGGGAGACCCGATCCCCGCCGGCGTTGATCTTTGCACCGCCGCGGGATGCAGCCGGGGCGGGGCGACCCTCTCGGCGGGGCGAAACGAATTTGAGCCGTTCCAAATCTTCATCGCCGCGCCCGCCGCATCGGGCCTCTCTCAGGTCAACGTGACGATCACCGATTTGACCGACGGCCGGGGAAACGTCATCGCCGCGCTCGGAGCCAGCGGCCGGCCCAAGAACATCGTCCTCTATCGCGAACATTACCTCCCCGTTTCCACGGCCTCCTCCTCGGAAGGAAAAACGGGACTCTGGCCGGACGGTCTCGTCCCCAAAGTCGACGAATACTTCGGCGAGGTCCGACGGATGCCGGGGGAGACCGCGCCGGCCTTTCCGTTTAACGTGGCCGCGGGTCAGAAACAGGGGATCTGGGTCGATCTCTATGTCCCGCCCGGGACCCCCGCCGGTCTCTACAAGGGGAGCGCGCAGGTGACGATCGGAAGCGCCGTCGCCGCGGACATCCCCATTCAGTTGACGGTCCGCAATTTCGATCTTCCCTCCGTTCCCTCTCTCAAGACCGCCTACGCGGTCGGGATCGGCGAGGTGAAGACCGGCCATTACGGGACCGCCGCGGTCGGCAACGATAAATATTGGGAGCTGCTCTGCCTTTATACCAAGGAGATGCTGCTCCATCATGTTTCGAACGAAAACATCCTCTGGCCGAAGCCGGCGTGGAACAGCACCCTCGGCAAGATCGACTGGTCGCTTCCGTCGATTTCGACCACTTGCAACCAGCGATACCCCGAGTTTCTCAGCGGCGGAGATCCGAACCTCCTCCCGAACGGAAAGCTTCCCGGAACGAAGCTCACCCGCGCGCGGATGCGCGATGGAACGGGGCTGAGCAGCACCACCGTCGAGACGTCCGCTTATTATAAGGATTACACCCGGCATATCGCCGATATGGGATGGAAGTCGCAGCTTTTCTATTACCTCTGGGATGAGCCCCCCTATCCCTCCGTGAGCGGGGTCCGGCGGTGCGACCAAAACTACAGCGGCGTCGCCAGCACCGCCTGGTCGGACGTCTACAAGAAGGCGAAATATTTTAAGGACAACGGGGTCGACATTCCGATCATGATCACCAGCAGCCGCCAGGCGAGCGAAGACTGCTTCACCAATTATCTGAAAGTGCCCGACTACACCCGCTATCTCGATATCTGGACCGTGCCGAATACCTGGATGAACGGGAAACCGGGGAGCAACTTCCCCTTCAACACCAACCTCCGGCGCAGCTATGATACGATCATCGCTCCCGGAAAAGAGCTCTGGTGGTATCAAGCCTGCGGCAGCCACGGCTGCGGCGGGTCGGAGACGGGATATCCCACGCCGATGGCCGATCTTCCCGCCATCTACAGCCGGGCCTATGAATGGCTGACCTACCAATATCAGATCGGCTACGCCGCGCCGGGTCCCCAAACCGAGCTCTATTTCGAAACGGTTTATGCCTATCAGTTCTCCACCAACGATCCGTGGAAAAACATCTACTATTTCACCGGAAACGGGGACGGCACCTATTTTTATCCCGGCCGCCCCGATAAGATCGGGGGGACGAAGCATATCCCGATTCCCAGCATTCGTTTGAAGATGCTTCGAGAGGGGATCGAAGATTACGAGTACCTGACCCAAGTCGAGGCGAAGAAGAATCAGGAAGGGGTCGACGGCAAGGCCTGGATCAAGGCGAACATCCTCGATCCGTACATGGCGGCGGTCGATCCGGCGGACGGGGTGAGCAAATTGATCACCTATATCTGGAACAAAAATCCGGGAAGCCCCACCTCGAGCAGCGGCCTTCTTCGGGCGAGAGAAGAGTTGGCGAAGGTCCTCTCGACGGAGCCCGATTTTTCGATCGCCGCCACGCCGACTTCTTCCGCCGTGGTCGTGGGGAGCGCCGCCACCTCGACCGTGATGGTCTCCTCGAAGGACGGTTTCAATGCTTCCGTCGATATCGACTGCGGCACCTCGCACCCGACGGTCACCTGCAGTTATAATCCGAACCTGGTCACTCCGCCGGTCAACGGGAAGGCCTCTTCCCTCCTGACCGTCACAACGCAGCCGACGACCCCAATCGGCAACCACACGGTCACGGTCACCGGGGTTTCGGGAGACCTCTCCCATCCGGCGACCTTTACCGTCGATGTAAAGGCGGCTCCCGATTTTCAATTGGCCGTCTCTCCCGCCTCGGTGAGTACGAATGCCGGCAGCGGGGCCGCTTCCTCGGTGGCGATCTCATCGATCAACAGCTTTAATTCCCCGGTCGGATTGACCTGCACCCCCTCCCATCCGGCGGTGACCTGCAGCTTCAGCGCCGCGGCCATCACCCCGCCGGTCAACGGATCCGCCTCTACGGCGTTGAATATCCAGACACAGGCCGCCGCTTCGGCGGGGAGCTATTCCGTGGTCGTGAAGGGGGTTTCCGGAGCCTTGTTGCGTCAGGCGACGGTCGCATTGACCGTAACGGCCAATCTTCCCTCCGCTCCCGTCAGCGATTCGTTCGACCGGGCCAATTCGACGGCGCTCGGGGGGAATTGGAATGAATATCTCACCGATTTCGAGATCAATGCAAACCAGCTTCGCAATGTCGACGCCGCCGGCCAAGAGGCGCAGTGGACCCGCTCGATCGGAGCCAATCAAGAGGTCTCGGCCGATTGCAAGGTCACGGCGACCGGCAACAGCTGCGGCGTCATGGCCCGGTGGTCGAATGCGAACAATTACTATTACGTCCGTTTGGATGCCGGCCTCGGAAACGTGGTTCTCTTCAAAAAGGTCAATGGCGTTTTCACCGCCTTGGGAACGGCCGCTCGGACGATCGGCTACAACAGCTACTATCGTCTTCGTCTGGTGGTCCAGGGGAGCGCGCTCAGCGTCTATTTCGCCGGAGAGAGCACGCCGGCGATCACGCTGAACGATTCCTCCCTGCCCGCCGGTGATTACGCCGGCATTCGCTCTTACGCCGCCGCGGCCGCGACCACTTGGTTTGATAATTTCAACGTTTTGCCTTTAGCGGGCGGTTCGTTCGTTGATTCGTTTGACCGAGCGAGCGACGGCAATCTCGGCGCCAATTGGAGCGAATACCTCCCCGATTTTGAAATCAACGGCAACCAGGTCCGGAATGTCGACGCCGCCGGCCAAGAGGCGCGGTGGACCGGAAGCATCGGACCGGATCAGGACGTTTCGGCCGATTGCAAGGTCACGGCGACCGGCAACAGCTGCGGGGTGATGGCCCGGTGGTCCGACGCGAATAACTTTTACTATCTCCGTTTGGATCCGGGCCTCGGGAACGTCGTCCTTTTCAAGAAGGTCAACGGCGTCTATACCTCTCTGGGAACCGCGGCGCGGCCGCTCGCCTATGACACCTTCTACCGGCTGCGTCTGGTGGTCAAGGGAAATACCCTCAACGCCTACTTCGCCGCAGAGACCGCGCCGGCGATCACCCTCAATGACTCCTCCCTGAGTGGCGGAAGTTACGCCGGCATCCGTTCTTACGCGGCGGCGGCGTTCGCCACCTTCTTCGATAACTTTAAAGCCGCCGCTCCCTAAAAAGGGACGGACCTCCCGCCTGGAGATGCTCTTCGCGAGGGCATCTCCAGGCGCCCTCCCGAAGTCTTCCTCCTCTTATCTTCTGTTCGGCCGATCCGAATCATCGACAGGGCTTCCTCCCGGAGTCACGGAACCGAAAGGTCTCGATCGGGAAATTATTTGAAAAGGTTCTTGACAAATGTGAACCATTTTAAATATGATGGGGCAGCTTCATACCCTTATTTCGGACCGCAGCCGCTTCGGCCGCGTCATCCGACCTGAGCATCAATCGTTAAGATGCAAGACAGAAGGCGCGCGACAGGGTTCGTAAGTGGCCTTCCACGGCGCAGGGGAGTGGGGCTTAGCTGGTATCGTTCGTATGGGGAAAAAAAATCCTCCCTTCACTGTGGAAGCGCAAAATATTAAAACATCCAAAGCGTTTCCGACCATTCACCTGGAACAATTAGTAAGCATGGATCAGGTAGCGGGAGAGCCCTGTGGCTCTCTTGTGGTTTCACTACTTTAAAAAAGGAGATAAACAGATGAACAGGTTTGTCAGGCTATTCGGCACCACCCTTGCTGTCAGTCTGTTATCTGCGACGTTCGTGTTCGCAGAGTATGCAGAAGCACCCGTCTCCGGCGGGGGGACGATCTCTGGAAAAATCACGTTCAAGGGCGCTCAGCCGCCTCCGCAGAAATTTGATCTCACCAAGTTTCCTCAAGCCAAGTTCTGCGGCCAGGTCGACTCCGAAGGAACGACCCGGCTCCGCCAGGATGTGAAGGTGAAGGGCGGCGCGTTGGCGGATGTCGTCGTGTACATCACCAATATCGAAAAAGGAAAGCCGTTCAAGCCCGAAACGACCAAAGTTGCGGCCGATAACTGCCGTTTCCTGGTTGAAGGAGGTGCTTCCAAGTCGGTCGGCGTGATCGTGAAGAAGGGTGAGATCTCGTTCACCAACCACGATGCCGATCCGAGCGAGGAGAAGTCGAAGGAAGGGGTGCTCCACAACCCGCACGGCTATGAGATGAAGGGTGCGCAGAGCACCACCCTCTTCAACAAGCCGCTTCCGAAGAAGGGCCAGACCATTACCGAGAAGATGAAGCCGATCGCCTTCAAGAAGGAAGATTCATTCATGAAGGTAGAGTGCGACCAACATAACTACATGAACGTTTGGTTCCTCGCGATCGAGAATCCCTACTACGCCATCGTCGGCGAGGACGGGGCCTTCTCCATCGGTGACGTTCCTCCGGGGAAATATCAGGTCGTTGCCTTCCATCCTTCGTTGGGTTTTGTAAAGAAGGAAATCGAAGTGGCCGGTGGCGGAAAAGCCGCAGCCGATTTCGAGTTTGCCGGCAAATAGCACTTTTTTCAAGAACGACAAAAGGGGAAGCGGTTGAACCGCTTCCCCTTTTTATTTTAGACAAATGAATCGTCAGGCGAGCGCGCCGCCGCAGGAGGAGCCGGCGCCGGCGGTGCAGCCGTAGCAGTGATTTGCGGTGATGATCCGGCGACGGTGAAGGGCGGCCGGATCGAAATCGGAGATGTGAGCGGGCGCGCCGCCGGCGACCGGCAGATGGAGCATCTGGTTGAAGTCGCAATCGTACAGGGCGCCGTCCCATCCGACCGAGAGGGTATTGCGGCACATGACCCCTGCCGCAGCGGCCGGGTTGAAGGCGTCCGCCAGCCGCTTCATGTAGCCCTCCAAATTGCCGGTCTCAATGAGAAATTCAAGAAACCGGCTGACCGGCATATTGGTGATGGTGTAGAGATGATTGAAGGCGACGCCGTAGCGCCGCGCCAGCTCTTTGCGAAATTGCGCTTCGATCGCGTCCTGTTTCGGGGGAAGAAATGCGCCGACCGGGTTATGAACCAGATTGAGGATCAGGCCGCTTCCCTCGACGCCGTAGCCGATTTCATTCAGCAGCCGGAGGGCGGCGATCGATTTTTC
>SCUR01000011.1 GCA_004297235.1 Candidatus Manganitrophaceae bacterium
GTCAACAATGAGATGATAAACAACGAACTCAAACCCGTAACCCTTTGTTAGGTTCCGAGGCAGACCTATCGTGCTCGCCGCTTCCGACTTTTCCGCTTTTCCTCTTCCATCAACCCAAAATCAATCTGCCAGTTTTCCAGATCGACCCGCTCGACGCGGACCTGGATCGGGTCGCCCAGCCGAAAGATGCGGCGCCGGTGTTCTCCAATGAGCGCATGCTGCCGCTCGTCGTAGGTGTAGTAATCGTCGTGCAGGTTGCTGACGTGGATCAATCCTTCCACGAAATAGGTGTCCAGCTCGACGAAGAGGCCGTAGGCGGCGACGCCGGAGATGAAGCCGTTGTAGACTTCGCCGACCTTGTCCGACATGAACTTCACCTTCTTGCGCTGAATGACCTCCCGCTCGGCCTCCATCGATTGGCGCTCCCGATCGGAGGTGTGCTTGCCGATTTCGGGGAGACGGCGGGCCCACTCGTCTTGGTCGTCTTGGGACAGTCGGTGATGGAGCACTTTTTTTAGCAGGCGGTGTACCACCAGGTCGGGATAACGGCGGATCGGCGAGGTAAAGTGGGTATACTCCTCGGAAGCAAGCCCGAAGTGGCCGTGGTTCTCCGCCGAATACTTCGCCTGCTTCAGCGATCGCAGAAGAATCTGATGGATGAGGCGCTCCTCCGGACGGCCTTTCACCGTCTCCAAGATATCGGAGAGCGATTTGGGCCGCGGTTTTTCCAGGTCGCGGAGCATCAGGCCGAAGGTCTTGAGCAATTCATTAAACTCGAAGATCCGGGTGGGGGTCGGCGGATCGTGAATCCGATAGAGAAAGGGGACCTCCAAGGCGGTCATATGCTCGGCGACCGTCTCGTTGGCCGCGAGCATGAACTCTTCGATGATCTGGTGCGCGACGTTCCGTTCGCTCCGGATGATGTCGATCGTCTCCCCCGTCAGGTCCAAAATGATCTCGGGCTCCGGAAGGTCGAAGTCGAGACTCCCCCGCGCCAGCCGGGTTTTCCGTAACTGCATCGCGAGCCGCTCCATCATCTCGAATTGCGGAAGGAGCGCGGCATACCGCTCCCGCACCTTCTCGTCCCGATCGGTCAGAATCTGCCGGACCGCGGTGTAGGTCATCCGCTCATCGCTTCGGATGACGCTGTCGTAGAGCTTGTAGCCGACCCGCTGACCGGCGGCGTTGAACGTCATCTCGGCGGTCATCGCCAGGCGGTCTTCCCTCGGATTGAGGCTGCAGATCCCGTTGGAAAGTTTCTCCGGGAACATCGGGATGACGGCGTCGGGGAAATAGACCGACGTTCCCCGCTCGTAGGCCTCCCGATCCAAGGCCGATCCTTGCGGGACATAATGGCTGACGTCGGCGATATGGACCCAAAGGAGATAACCCGATCGGGTCTTCTCGATCGAGATGGCGTCGTCGAAATCGCGCGCCCGCTCCCCGTCGATCGTCACCGTCGGCAGGCCGCGGAGGTCTTCCCTTCCCCGGCGCATCTGCGCAGTGACCGACTCTTTGATCTCCCCCGCCTCCTGCAGGACCTCCTTGGGGAAGTCGCGCGGGAGATCGTGCGATTCGATCACCATCACGGTATCGATCCGGGGATCTTCAATGTTGCCCAGGATTTTGACGATCTTTCCTTCCGGGTTCCGGTTTTTCGTCGGATAGGAGAGAATCTCGGCGAGGACGATCTCGCCCGCTTCGGCCGAGAGGCTGTTTTCGGGGGTGACAGAGAGGTCGTTGGTGATCCGCTTGTCGGCGGGGATGACGAAGCCGACCGTGCGTCCTTTCTCGAACCGGCCGACGATCTGCTTTCGGGCCCGCTCCAAGACCCGAATGACCCGTCCCTCCGCCCGTCCGTCCGGCTTGGTCGCTTCGATCCGGGCGACGACGCGGTCGCCGTGCATCGCCTCTTCCATTTTCTTGGCGGCGATGAAGAGATCGGGCTCGCCTTCCGCTTCGGGGATGACAAATCCGTATCCGTCGCGGTGCCCCTTCAGACGGCCGGTCACCAAGTTCATCTTCTGCGGCAGGCCGTAGCGATCGCCGCGGGTCTTGATGATCTCCCCCTCCTGAACCATTTTCCGGAGCAGCTTCTTAATGTCTCTCCGCGCTTCCTTGGGCAGGTTCAGGGCCCGCATCAGCTCTTTCAGAAGAAAGGGGTGGTCCGATTTTTTTTCCAGTTCCCGAAGGATCGCTTCTTTTTCGATCGTGCGCATGGATTGACTCCTGGGATGATTATACAGAAGCGCTTCGCAAGTTGGAAGTCCGATTGTTTGATCCGAAGCATTCTCGAGGGCCCGATCTTTTTATCCGGATACGGGTGATCTTCCTCACAGGTTGAACGCAGATCGGAGGACTCCATTTTTCTTGACAGATCAATGTCCTGTGGTATCTTTGGCTCAGACTCAGCTGAGCCCCCTGCGAGGAACGGAATGGCGAAGATCCTGGTTGTCGACGATAGTTCGTTTGAGACCAAACATCTAAAGGCACTGCTTCAAAAAGAGAATCATGAAGTCCTTGTGGCGGAGACCGGGATGCAAGGGATCAAAATGGTCAAGATGGGACATCCTGACCTGATTCTCCTCGACCTGGTCCTTCCCGATATTTCCGGGAGGGAGGTCTGTCGGTGGGTAAAACTGAATGTGGAAACGCAATCGATTCCGATTATTATGCTGACCTCTCGGACGGAGGTGAAAGAACGGGTGGCCGGGCTTGAAGAAGGGGCCAACGATTATGTGACCAAACCGTGCGATGATGCGGAGCTGAAAGCGAGGATCGACGCCGTCCTCCGCGAGAAGATGCTCCGGGATCAGCTCGAGAAGAAGAACATGGAATATGAAGAGCTGATGCGGAAGTTTGAGCGAATGGCGATTACCGATCCGGTCACCGGTCTCTTCAACCGAAGGCGTTTCGAGGAGGTATTGGCGCAAGAATTTGAGCGTTATCGCCGCTACGGCACCCCCTTCTCCTGCTTGATGATCGATGTGGATCATTTTAAAAGAATCAATGATACCTACGGCCACGATATCGGGGATCTGATCTTGAAGGAGACGGCGCAGACGATTCAGGGGCAGACGCGGGGGGTCGATACCGTCGCTCGCTACGGGGGCGATGAATTTGCCGTTCTTCTCTCTCAGCAAAAGGGAGACGAGGCGGTCAAAGCGGCCGGGCGAATCCTCAAAGAATTAAGGCATCTCCACTTCAAAGAGATCAAAAAGGGGGAGAAGATCACCCTGAGCATCGGAATCGCCTCGGTCCCCGACCCCGACCTAAAAGAGATGGATCAGGTTGTGCAATGCGCCGATTTCGCTCTCTACAAGGCCAAGAAGGCGGGGCGAGATCGCTCGGAAATGACGACGATCAAAGAGGCGAATCAAGACCCCAAATAAGCAGCGCTTTTGTCCGGAAAGCCCCGGGGAGGGAAGCGGAGGAGATCGACTCCGGCGACTCTTCCGTTTCGAGAGGGGCTTTCATTCATTTTGATAAGTTGATAGAATGAACATCGTCACGCAGGGAGGATCAAATTATGAGACGTGTCGACTATATGTTGGGGGGAGAAGACTTCAAGAAGATGTCGGCCTCCCACTTCATGCAGACCGATGTTTACTATTATCCGAAGAGCGCCACCGGCGATAAGCTGGCCACCGCGATCACCATGGGGGGATTCGGGAGCGTGCCGATTGTGGATAAGGGAAAGAAACTGGTCGGGATCGTCAGTGAATTTGATCTGCTGAAAGCGATCATGAGTGGGCGGGAGTTGGAGAAGGTAACGGCGGAGGAGATCATGACGTCGAATCCGATCTCCGTGGCGGAAGAGACCCCCTCGGAGGCCATTATTCAATTGCTTCAAGAGAAGCACCTGATCCGGGTACCGGTCGTGGATAAGAATGGGGCCTTGATGGGTGTGGTTGCGAGGAGGGATATCTTGCAGGGCTACCTGAAATCGAAAGAGAGCCCGCCTCCCTGGTGGTTCTAATCGCCTGCCTTTTAAATTCTAAAGACGGATCACTCTCGTCTGAAAATCAACGGATCACAATCAAGGGGACGATCGGGAATCCGTCGGACTGAGTGGTCTGAGGTTAAATAATTTCCCGGGGGTGGGGGGTGGAATAGGGGGTTTCAGTGAGGGCCTTCTTGTGGGCTTTATCGACCAGGATGGGATTCCCCTGATAAGTATTCCAGCGACCGCACCGGCCGCATCGTCCCGACCACTCGATCGTGTGATAGTCGCATTCGGCGCAATAATAGGGGACCAAGACCCGCTTCTTCAGCTTGAGGCTCTTTTTGAACGCCTCCACCGCCGCTTCCGGTTCTCTCCGTCTCATGTGAATGTTCCCCAGAATTTTATGTAGATCGGGGAAGTATTCGACATGGGCGTCAATTTCAGCCAAGGTCTCAAAGGCGTCGTCGATCATTTCGAGACGATAGTAAAGTTTTCCGAGATAGAACTTGAGGACGGTGTTGTGGCGGTCTTTATCGATTGCCTTCCGGTAAACTTGCAGGATCTTCTCCGGCTCTCCCATCTCCAGGTAAAGGTCTTCCAAACGATGAAGTAGGATGAGATGGTTTGTCATCTCATAGGCCTTTTCCAGCAGGGCCGCCGCGAGCTCCGTTTTCCCCTCTTTCAAATGAACCTCACCGATGCCGATATAGGCCGGCAAGAATCCCTTATCGAGTTTAATGGCCCCTTTGAAGTAGCGCCGGGCGATCTCTTTCTGGTCCCGTTGCAGGAAGAGGCGTCCGATCTCGTATTTGATCCCCAGGAAAATGACGCGCTCTTTCTGGCTCGCTTCGGGGGAGAGGGGGAGTTTCAAGATCTTCTCTTGAACCGGATGGGCTTCTTCCCACTGCTGGAGCCGAATGTAGAGATCCCGCAGCCGGGTGAGCGCCGCGACATTGGTCTCATCGAGGTGCAGGATCTCTTTGAGATGCTGCATCGATTCCTCGAACCGCTGTGCTTCTTCAAGATCGCGCGAGAGGGCGAGGAGGACCTCGATGTTTTGCTCGTCCAGACTGCGCGCCCTCCGATGAAGCCGGATCGCCTCGTTGAAATTCTTCTCGATCCGCTGAATCTTCCCAAACCGCAAGAGGGTGCTCACATGATTCGGATTGAGCGCCAAGACCTTCTGGAAAAGCAGGGTGGCGTCCCGATACCGTTTTCCGAGAAACGCATTGACCGCCTCGGTATAGTAGGTTTCGACCTGAACTTCCTTTTTTTGCAGCCGGGCATATTTCCAATTGAGAAAGAGGTTTTTGGTCTCGCGAATGCCGAGAGAGAGAATGACGAGAAGACCGCCGAAGGCGGTGGAAAACAGGATCAACGCAGTGACCGGCATCTCAAAGGAGGTCTGGTGCGTAATGAAGAAGGTGACCCTTTCCGGATTGAGCTGAGCCAGGTAGCCGACGACGCCGATGAAGGCGAAGATAATGAGAATTAAGAAAGGCATAGCTTATTTCGCCCTCCCCTTCCTTCTTTTTTCGCTTTGAGGCGCTTGCAATTCAGAGGAGGGAAGGGGAATCTGCGGGGCGTCCCCCCAGAGACGATCTAGGTTGTAGAACTCTCGCGCTTCCTTTTTGAAGATGTGCAGGATCACGTCGTTGAAATCGACGAGGACCCAAAGACTCGCTTCGCGTCCTTCGATTCCGAGCGGATGGGACGCTTTTTTGGAAAGGGCTTCCTGAACGCCGTCGACGATCGCCCGGATTTGAGGCTCCGATTCTGCGGAGCAGAGGACAAAAAAGTCGGCGAGTGAGGTCAGTTCGCCGACTTGGTACACAATAATTTCCCCAGCATGCTTCGACTGGGCGACCGAGGCGATCAGAAGCGCTTTTGCCTTGGCATCCCAAACGGGTTTCTTCGAACCGGATTTCTTTAAATCCTTAGGAATCTTTGTCCTCTTTTAAGGCTGTCTTACGAGACAGCATAGAGTTTATTTTTAATTATATATGAGGCAACCGGTTCAGGCAAGAGATTTTTCATTTTCTTCCCGGCGGCGAGCTCTTTTCGAATCTGGCTGGCTGAAATCGG
>SCUR01000012.1 GCA_004297235.1 Candidatus Manganitrophaceae bacterium
GAAACCACAAGTAAACTTTTTGTTACAGGAATTTAAACGTAGGAGTGAGGGGACCTTCCATGAAGGAGAAGGAGATAATGAAGAAACCTCCACATCTTGAACGTTTCGCAGCTTCGAAGAAGAGATTCCAAAATTGACTTCTCCGGCCCGGTTCATTATGATGCGTGGGACCTTTGAGAAAAACGCTCGATGGGAACGGAACCGATCGGAAAGAAAAGCGCGTCGAAAATCGGCCCTCTAAGAGGCGCGGTGACGCTTGCCCTCATTGTCATCGTAACGATGGCGGCATGGCTGTCCCATGCCCAAGCGGAGGGACGATTTGAATTTAAATCGCCTACCAATCTTTTCCTCGACTACTCGTATGTCGGCTTTTCGCCGAGTGAAATCAAAATCAATGGCAATCCCGACTCCCCGGTCGGCCTTCTTTTTGAGGCGCAGATCGCTCCCAACCTCTTCTTTCCTCAACTTCATTTCGGAGCAGTAAACCGTCCTTCCGGCGAGACGGTGCTCTCTCTGGTCTTGACCCCGCGCATCCGCCTCCGAATGCTGAACGAAGATTCCAGCCCCGTCATCCCCCCCTCGTTCATGCCGAAACTCACCCTGCAGTTGCTCCACCTTCGGGCGCTGGACGGAAGAGAAGACGCGCGGCGCGGGCTGCTGATGGGAGCGCACCTGATCGCCGGCCACCACTCCAACGGTCAGTCGGGATGTTTCTTCGCCAATCAAACCGGAAGTGACCCCCACTGCACCCCCGAAGGACAACTCCCGCTCAACGAAGTCTCCGGCAGCTTCTCCACGAACTATCTGCGCGGCGAGCTGCACGGGCGATACATCTTCAACGCGGACGAGGCGTTTCAGTCCGGCTGGGTGGTCGGCCTCAGCGCCGCCGTCGAAACCAACCTCAGCGGCGGAGCCGGCGGCATCAGCGCCGATCAACGGGAGGTCTATGGAGACGGACTCTACGAAATCCAGGGAACGCTGCAGCGTCTCTGGTCCGGGAATCGCGCGCGCGCCACGATCGGCGCGTCTTATCCCTACGGCGAGACGCCGAGCCGGGGGCCGACCGTCAGCGTCGAGGCGGCGCTGATGCCGGAGTGGGCCGGCGGCTTCGGCCTTTTCGCGAGGCATGTCAGCGGCCGAGACTACTACAATATTCTTTTCTTAGAGCGGGTCAACCTCTGGCTAATTGGGGTGATCTTCGAGCTGGGCCCCGGCGTGAACATCCCCCTGCCCGACCAAAAAGGGGTCCTGACGAATTAGCTTTCAAGCGGCACCCATCGCACTCCCGTCGCGCGGCCGTCATCTTGAAACACTCCTTCAAAAATCAGTAGACTGAATGAAGGAAGCCTTTTTCGATGACTTTGCGCAAGGAAGGAAAACGATGCCGACCAACAGAAAAACCGCCAAGCAAAAACGAACGACCCATCCGAAAGGGAACCCCGCCCACAACCCGCGCAAGCGGAAGCGGGCCGACGACGTCTTTCGCCAGCGGGCCCAGCCGATCACCGACGACCTGACCGAGCGCTTCGAGCACCGCTCCCCGACCCGCGTCCATCAGATTCCGGAGCTTCCGGAGAAGGGGCAACGCGGCGCGACGCGCGGAAGAAGGCCGTAAGTCCAAGAAGAGGACGGCTAATAACCCGATCCCACCGGCGCCGGGCGCACCCGCGGCTCTTCGACCGGTTTGTAGCCGGCCTCCTCATATTTCTTTTCACAGGCATTTACTTCATCCATCTTCCCCCGACATTGGACCGTCTCCCCTCTATCGTTTCGGAGTGTAAGGGTGTGCTCCGTACACCCGGACAATCCCGCCGACACAACCAAGACCATCAACCCTATCGTCCCTCTCATCGATCGCCCTCCGCTCAAGCCCATCTTTGACAGATCCATCATGACCACAATCGTCCGTCCAAGGTCAAGCGGTGCTCGGATGAGAATCGGTTGGAACTCCCCCTGATTAGGATTAGCCTGGCAGAGCGAATTGCCCGCAGCCGTGGACCACCTAGAATGAAGGCTTGAACCAACGAACGAGACACCATCTAAGGAGGGGGTCATGAAGAAATGGATCGGTATTTTGACGGCGCTCTTTCTGGCGCTGGGGGCGGCGACCGCGTTCGCCGATCACATCCGACCCGCGGATGCCAAAGAAATTAAAAATAAAGAGGCCCGAAACGAATTCAACAAGGGGGCGAGCGAATTGCTGAAGCACAATTACAAGGAAGCGGCCCAACACTTCCAACGGGCGGAGCAGCTGGAGCCGAATGTTCCGGCGATTCATGTCGACTTGGCGATGGCCTTGGCCGCCGAGGGGCAACAAGACGTGGCGAAAAAAGAGTTTGACCGAGCGGCCAATTTGATCGCAAAGTCAGGGGAGACGGGAACCCAGCCGCAAGGATAACTGATCTCACGCGTCGAAAAGCGGTTTCGTTCTTCGTGCGCAAAACAACGGATTGAGCGATATTATAGGTTTGGGTATAAACGCCGTTGAGTCGCCGCATCCCTTTGGAGAGGTTTGCATCCGGGGCTCGATGACCAAATGGTAGTGATTGTTCATCAAGCGGTAGGCATGGCAGAGCCAGTTGTAGCGATCGGTTACTTTCGTTAGGATATCAAGAAAGATTTATCGATCCGCTTCCTCTTTGAAGATCGGCTTTTTGTCGTTCCCTCGCGAGGTAATGTGATAGACGTATTCGATTCTCAAGGGTCTGGCCATGTCAGACTTCCACCGTAAGCTTACTCCTAATGTCAACATTCAAGACTTGACCCTAACTTGCTACTACTTGCCTCGGTCAAAAGAACATCCGCATTCAATCAAAACTATCATAAGAATCAAGACAACTGATATTTTTTTTATTAACACTAGCAATCAGTGTCCTATATACTGGGTTGTCGGATGTTGTCCCCATCCACCAAAAAGTCCCAAGAAGGCGGTGATC
>SCUR01000013.1 GCA_004297235.1 Candidatus Manganitrophaceae bacterium
TCGAAGCAGGGGAAACCGCACTCGTGGTCAACGGTTCCGCCCAGCACCATACTCTTTATCAGGCCTCCCCTGCGCCGCCCCAGAACGATGAGGATGTCATCCCATTCTCGGTCCAACCGGGCGTCCAGTACATCCTGGAGACCTTCAATCTGACCAACGGGGCCGACACGCTCCTGACCCTCACCGATACGAATGGTACGCCGCTCACCGGGCTTCAAAACGACAATCGAAACGGGCGAAATTCCCAGAGCTGCGGCGCCGATCCGTTCACAGGAGAGAGCAATTGTCCCGACAATGATCAGACCGCCCTCTCGTCATCGATCACTTGGACGGCCGGCAGCACGGCGACGCTCCAGGCGCATGTCCGGCGCTCTCCCAATGCGCCCCCTTCTGCAGGGCTCTTCGGATCGTATGATATCCGGCTGAAGAGTCCCTAGGCGGGACCGGCTCATTGCGGAAGGGCCGGAACAGGAGGGAGGGTCATTGCGAATGCGGCCTGCGGAGCGAGGCCGGCCGGTGGTCCGGAAAGCCGACCGTGAAGGTGGTGCCGGCGCCGGGCTTACTCGCCACTTCGATCGTTCCCCCGAGAAGATCGACGAATTTCTTTACGATCGACAGCCCCAATCCGGTGCCCGAACCTGCATTTTTGGAAGCGCGGGCCTGGAAAAACGGCTCGAAGATATGCAGGAGATCTTCCTCGGAAATTCCGCTTCCGGTATCGCGGATCTCCACCAAGACCTTTTCCTGAGACGAAGGATAAAGTCGTACCTGGATCGCCCCCCGCTCTGTAAACTTGACCGCATTGCCGATTAAATTGGTGAGGATTTGCCTCACCTTCCCCCGGTCGGTCCGGATCACCGGCGTGGCCGGATCGACGATGAAGTCGATCTCCAATCCCTTTTCTTTCGCCAAAGGCTCCAGATGACTGAGCATCTCTTGAATCAGCTCGGAAAAATCGACCCTCTCCATTTGGACCGAAATCTTTCCCGTTTCGATTCGGCTGAGGTCCAAAATATTGTTGATCAGATCGAGTTGTATCCGGGCATTCTGGTGAATTCTTTCGAGCATCTCTTCCCGCTTTGTCCTGTTCTCGCTCACACGCGGCTCCCGTAAGAGGCTGCTGTAGCCGATGATGGCGTTCAGGGGAGTGCGAAGGTCATGGGAGACAATCGCAAGGAGTTGTGACTTGAGGCGATTGATCTCCCTGGCTTGTCGAAGGGCGGAAAGTCGAACTTCGCTCAACAGGCTGATCATCACCCCCTCCAGCACAAACAAGGCGACCATGAGAATATCCGGACTTTTTACGGAAAAGGATTGGGAAGGAAGAAAAAAGAAGTAAACGTCGGCCAGCGCCGCCAGCAGCGTGGCCAGCAGACCCGGGCCGAGACCGCCGTACCACGAGCTGATCATCACCGCAGCGAAAAAGAGAAGAAAGGGGGGCGATTCGATCCAGGTGCCGATGGCGAGCTTCAACAGCAACGCCGAAGCGGTCGCCAAAACGGCCAGGCCGTAACCCATCCGACGAGAGGGAACCCCTGTGAGGAGATCGAATCTCCCCGGCCGTTTTGTGCTGGACCCGTCCGACATGGTCGCTCGCCTCTTCCGTGCTGTGTCAGAATCTCCTTTTAATTTAAACAGGGTAGTCCGGCGACTGCAACCCCCTCGTTACCGAAAGAGCAGAAGCTTCGGCGAAGGAGCGAAACAGAACAGCTCCGATTCAAGAAAGACAGATCTCGCGGGCCGATGCACCTCAAAATAAAAGGGGCCCTCCCCGCCTTACAGCTTAAGAGAGAGCCCCCTTTACGACAGACCCTTCCTACATTTTCTGCGCTTCAACCGAGTTGGCGTGGCCCTTCTCATCGACCTCCGCCTTCACCTTGTCTCCCTGCTTCAGCTCGCCGCTCTTTTTGGTGGCTTTGGGATCGACATGGATTTGATGGACCTTTCCGGCGCTGTCTTTAACGGAAACCATCTCGCCGTCTATTTTTACAATCTCACCTGTGATGGTGGTGCCGGCCAAGCCGACGCCGGCCAGCGTCAACACCATCATAAACACACCAATCAAACCAAAAATCTTCTTCATCATGGTCGTTTCCTCCGGTTGGGTTGGTAATCATGGTGACAATTTAGTTTAGCTGATGAGCTTGAATAGAACCATTCCCCAAAGGGAGTAGTCCTTTTGGAGGATAGACCTCATTCTGGGCGACGGGTTACGCTCTTATTGATAGGGCAAAACGACAGGAGAAGACAATGCAGGTGAAAGAAATTATGACACAGAATGTCAAGGTGATCCGCCCCGAAGCGACCCTTCAAGAAGCGGCTGAAAAGATGAAGGAGCTGGAGATCGGCGTTCTGCCGGTCTGCGAGGGAGACCGCCTCGTCGGGATGCTCAGCGATAAAGATGTGAACATCCGAGCGGTGGGGGACCCTCCGACCCGGACCAAAGCCCGAGAGGCGATGACGGCGGATCTGGTCTACTGTTTTGAAGATCAAGAGGTGGAAGAGGCGGCCAAGCTGATGCAGGAGAAGCAACTTCGCCGGCTGGTGGTGCTGAGTCGTGACAAGCGGTTGGCCGGGATCCTCTCTCTAAGTGATTTGGCGGGGCGGTATAAATGATTTCTCCGCACGGGAGGCGGCACCGCTTATTCCTCGTCGCGCTCTCCCGACGAGAGAATCCGATACCTACCGGTGAGCATCGACCGGACGTTGTTCCGGAACCCGGTGAGGACGACCATCAGAAGGTGGGCCGCGGTGTAAGCGATGAAGAGGATCGTTAAATCGAAGTGAATCGCGCGCGCCCGCTGCCGGGTGCCGAAGAGGTCGTGCAGGCCGGGGATCACCGCTTCGACCCCGGCGGAGCTCGCCAGACCGGTGAGAAGGATCAACGGCCCCAGCCCGAAAACAACGCCGGTATAGGCGATCTTTTGCAAGACATTGTACCGTCTCGCCTCCTCTCCCTCTGGATGACGAAGCCGCAGGTAGTTCCGGAGGGTCGAACCGATCTGTCGCAAGTCGTTCCAGCGTGGAAGGAGATCTCTGAAAAGATGGCCGCTCCAGAGCGCGTACCCGGTAAAGAACAGCCCGTTGAGTGAAAAAATCCAGGCGAAAAAGAAATGATGCCAGCGTCCCACGCCGAACCATTGGCGGCCGGTGTAGATTTGAACCCCGCTGATCGTCAAAACCAAAAGGCAGAGAACATTTATCCAATGAACGAGCCGAACCGGGAGAGGATGGCGAAGGTAGGATGCTCCGGAAAGCGCCGGCGGGTTGAGATCCGAATCGCCTCGTGTGGGTGACGGCGCGTCTGAGGCGATCCTCTTCAGCGTTCGGTCACGTTCATCGGCTCTCCCCATTGGAATACCTCGCAGGACCCAATGAAGATATCACTACGAGTTTGGGTTGTCAAAAACCGCTTTCAGAACCGATCATCAAAATGAGAAGTCAATCGATTCGGACCGGGATCGGCTCCTCATTCCGGATGCCCGATTGCCCTACGCTTCCGCTCTCTTCAGCTGCCCGCGCATGCCGTGCATCCTGAAACCGACCGCGATCTGTATTGCTCCATAGACGATTGCGAAGGAGGCGATAAACCAGAGTAACCCGAGTGCCCCGGCGGCGGGGTTCCAGAGCAGGATCGCGGCAAAGAGGATGGCCGCGACGCCGCTAAGCGCCAGCAGCCACTCATGCTCAATGACTTTTCTGAGACGGATCGCCGCCGCAATCCGAAGCATCCCGATGACCAGGCTCCACGCCGCAATGTAGAGGAGCAGACTGACCGCCGTGATTTCAGGCGCTCGGAATGTAATGATCCCGATCCCGATGCCTGCAATTCCCTCAAGCAGAAGCAGCCAGCGGTCGTCTCTCTCGTTCCAGCCGCCGAACGCCAGAATAATCGCAAAAATCCCATCGACAAAAGCATAGGCGCCGAAAAAGATGATGAGGGTGGCCAAGGTAACCCCGGGCCGGCTGAAGGCCAGCACCCCAAAGAGGATCGCCAGGACGCCTCTCAAAATCAGCACCCACCAATTACGCGTCAAAAGATCGAACATAATCTCCTCCGTTAAATTCCGATTGCAATTCTATTTTCCACCGAGGTGACCCCCCGGCGCCGACCCAGCCGCTTTCTCCGCCTCTTCCCGCTCGGGCCAGGAGCGCGCTTCCCCCTTTAGTATGACCTTGCTCCCTTGCACCTCGACCTGGATCCGCCGAGCGTCAACCGGTCAGCGTGACGACCCCGTCTTTGACGATCCCCCCGATCTCATCGGGCTGGAGGCGGGCATCCCACTTCAGCTCGGCGATGACGTCCTTTTGTATCTGCTTGCCGGATTTCGGGATGGTTGCTGTCGTCATCGTCGTTTCCTCCTCATGGTAAGGAGAACACACCCTCCAAGGAGGGGTCAATTCAACGCGAAGTACTAATCCTCTGATCCGAACGGACTAACCCGGCACGATCGACACGATTGAACGAATAGAGAAGAGTGGGGAAGGAAATAAAAACAAGCTGTTCATTTCGAAAGGGAGAAAAGCGCGTCTGAAATAAAAAGGGGATTTCCTGCATCTCATCCACAGGTCCTCCCCCCTCAGAGATTGGTAAAGCCGCTTTCTAGGTTAAACGTTGATGCTGACGTTTTTGATTGCCGCCTTGATCTTCGCGACGACATCCGGCGGCACACTCGTCATTTGATGCATCGCCTTTCCGTGATCGGCCACCATCCGTAACACCTCTTCCTCCGTCTCGGCCCGCACCTCAAAGGCGCAGCCGCCCGCGGGACTGACGTCCAAACATCCCAGTTTTTTATACTGCTTCGCCGCCATATCGTCTCCTTTCGTCAGGAAAACTATTCCGGTTGAAAATCTTACTTCCCACCCTCGGCATATTCCGTGGCGCCGTGCCAATCGATCACCACGACCGGTTCGTTTCCGACTACCCAGGCATCATGGCCGGAGGGAAGTAAGATTTTCAA
>SCUR01000147.1 GCA_004297235.1 Candidatus Manganitrophaceae bacterium
GGGATTCTTCCGCGGTCACGCCGGGGACGCAAAGCGCCGATCCTGCCGATCTGGAGACAACACGGAAAATCCGAAAAGAAATTACGGAGGATGATTCCCTCTCAACCCTTGCGAAAAACGTAAAAATCATCACCCAGCAGGGAAAGGTCACTCTGCGCGGACCGGTCCACAGCCCGGATGAAAAAGCAAAGATCGCCAAGAAGGCGGAGCAGGTCGCCGGGTCGGGCAAAGTGGAGAATGAGCTGGAGGTCAAATCCTCCACAATGAGATAAGGAGAACACGATGGCCAGAAAAGCAGTCGTTGGAATTTTCGACAATCCCTATCAGGCGGAGAGCGGCCTCAATCGTCTCAACGCGGCGGGGTTTGCGCCGACCGATATCTCGGTCTTGACCCCCGACAAAGAAGGGGTTCGCGATTTCATTCATGAAAAAGCAACCAAGGCCCCCGAAGGGACCGCGACCGGCGCCACCACCGGCGGGGTGATCGGCGGGATCGCGGGCTGGCTGGTCGGGATCGGCTCACTCGCCATCCCGGGGATCGGCCCCTTTATCGCCGCGGGACCGATCATGGCGGCTCTGGGGGGCGCGGCGATCGGCGCCGCGACCGGCGGAATTGCGGGCGCGCTCATCGGAATGGGCATTCCGGAATATGAGGCCAAGCAGTATGAAGCGAAGGTCAAGGAGGGGGGGATCCTCGTCTCGGTCCATTGCGAAACCTCCGACGAGGTTCGTCGCGCCAAGGAGATTTTCCGGGAAAGCGGCGCGCGGGACATCTCGACGACCGGAGAGGAAGGGGTCTCCCGGAAGGAAGTGGCTTAATCCGATTCGAATACAACTTCTCTGTGGAAACGCAGAGCGGGCCGAGAAGATCGGCCCGCTTTTCGTTAATGGGCCGAATCGGGACGCGCGACATCTTCGATGAAGAAAGACAAAATGCCGCTGATGATCGAGAGAAGGAGCGCGCCGAGCACCGCCGACCAAAAGCCCGAGACGGAAAACCCGCGGACCACCTTGGCCGTGAGCGCCAGCAGGGCGCCGTTGATGATGAAGGTAAAAAGACCGAGGGTCAAGAGATTGATCGGAAGGGTCAGGATGAGAAGAATCGGACGGATGACGGCGTTGATGATCCCCAGGACCGCCGCCGCGATCAACGCCGGGCCGACCCCGTCGACCGCGATGCCGTCGATCGCATAGGAGATCAGGAGCAGGCTCCCTGCGTTCACCAGCCATCGGATGAGAATGCCTCGGAACAAAGGGGGCTCCTTTCAAAAGAAAGCGGTCCGCTTACAGATTTAAAAGCCTCCAGCTGAGAGCGGTCCGCTTCTTTATGATCTCCCGTTCTGCTTTAAATAGATCTGCGCCAGATCGACGTAGTTGCGCGCCGACTGGGAGAGAAAGGCGCTCTCTTCGGGGGTCAGCGGCCGCTTCACCCGGGCCGGCGCCCCCAGGGCCAACGAGCCGGGAGGAATTTTCACCCCCTCGGTGACGAGCGCCCCCGCCCCGATGATCGACCCCTCGCCGACTTCGGCGCCGTCGAGCAGAATCGCCCCCATCCCGACCAGCACCCGATCGCGCACCGTGCAGCCATGCAGGGTCACCCGATGGCCCACCGTCACGTCGCTGCCGATCACCAGAGGATGGGTCTTTCGGGTCACATGAAGGACCGACAGATCCTGAATATTGGTCCGGTCGCCGATCCGGATAAAGTGGACATCCCCTCGAACCACCGACCCAAACCAGACCGAGCTGTACTCCCCGATCTGCACATCCCCGATGACCTGCGCGGAGGCCTCGATAAAGACGGTCGAGGGAAATTGGGGAAGCTTCTCTTGGAAGGAATGAATCATCGTCGCAACCGAAAACAAGGAAGGAGGAGCGCCTCCGGCTCCCCTCGAACAGAGAATAGCATGCTCTTTTTTCCCCTGGCAAGCACTTTGTGGAGAGACCCGGCCGCAAAATCCCTTGTCGGGACGCCCGGTCCCCTTCCCTTCAAAAAGGGAACCTGTTTTTTCAAGAAGGGTCTTCAATTATGATTTAAATTTTGATATAGTAGAGCATTCGTTCGGGTTCATTCCGGGAAAACGGGAACCCACTTCAGATCGACGGGCCCGCCAAAAGATGTGGACGGCGCGCCCAACATTCCATTCGGATCTCAACCAGCGGCGACAGGCGATTTTTTAAGGTATGGTTTTTTATTTCTACGAAGAGGCGATGAAGGGGGTTCCCAAGATCTCGGTCGACGGGCTCGTCCCCCAAAGCCATCACTTGAGCCACTGGAAGGGCAACCAGACGCCGGCCCCGTTGAAGGCCGATACCTCCACCGAGATCGTCCTCCGCTATCTGGCGCATCCTCAGCAGAAACAGTTCTTCCCTCAGGTAAGCATCATCACGAACAATCATTTCGACACCGACGGCCTTCTCTCCGTCTGGACGCTGCTGAATCCGAAGAAGGCCGAGCCGATGGCGGGACGCTTGATCGCCGCCGCGGAGGCGGGCGACTTCTGCTCCTTCTCGTCGGAGGAAGGGGTTCAGATGAATCTGTTGATTGATGCCTTTGCGGCCTCCCAGGAGAGTCCGATCCTCTCCCAGCTGTCGGCCTACCCCGGCCCGAAAGAGGCCTTCCTTTATAAAACGATTCTTCCGATGCTCCCCGATCTTTTCCGGCGCAAAGACGAATACCGCCCCCTCTGGCGGGAATCGTACGACCGCATCATTCAATCGATGGAGCTCTTTGAGAAAGGGATCATCGGCGTCGAGGAACACGAGCAGGAGTCCCTCTCCGTCATCATCGACGAGCAGCGGCCGGCCCGGCAAGCGATCGATCATCACTGCCAGGGGAACCTCTTCCTCGTGATCGAAGATCGGGAGCGGGAAGAAGGGGGGTTCGGCTACGAACTCGAATATCGCTACTACGCCTGGGCCGACACCGTCACCCGCCCCCCCATTCAGCCGATCCCGATGGAGCCGCTGGCCGAACATCTCAATCGCCACGAAGGCCTTCGCGAGGGGAAGTGGATGGCCGGCGGCTATGCCGCCCAGTCGATGACCTCCGCCTTGAAATATACCGACGAGACCGGACGGCGGCACCTCAGCCGGCTCCATCCCGACCAGGTCATTCAGATGGTCCTCACCTACCTTCAGTCGAGGGAGATCGATTCCAATTAGCCACAACGGTGCCTGGGTGGGTGCTCGAGACTGGACGGGTCTTTCATTGATCATAAGGAGATGATCATGGCCACCCAAATTCTGACCGACGACGACCTGAACTCCTCCATGGTGGAATACCCGGTCGAGGGGACCCTCCTCTCCGCCTTTCTCTGTCGGCCGAAGAGAGCCGGCCGCTATCCGGGGCTGATTCTCATCCAAGAGTGGTGGGGCCTCAACGATCACATCAAAGAGATCGCGCAGCGGCTCGCCAAGGAGCATTTCGTCGTGCTGGCGCCCGATCTCTACTCCCGGCTCGGCCATGTCGTCACGCAGAACGGCGCGGAGGCGGCCAAACTGTCGAACGCCCTCGATCCGGTCAAAACCCTCGCCGACCTGACGGCGGCCGTGCGGTATCTGCAGAGGTTGCCGGAGGCCGATCCGGCCAAAATCGGCGTCATCGGCTTCTGCATCGGCGGCTCCTTCGCGCTCCAGCTCGCCTGCCGGAGCGGAGAGATCCGATGCGTCGTCCCCTTCTACGGCGAAATCCCGACCAATGAGGAGATCGAGAAGCTCGCCGTCCCGATGCTCTACATCTACGGGGAAGAAGACGGTTGGATCCGGAAAGAAGAGGTCCAGCGGCTGAAGGAGACGCTCAAGAGATTCAAAAAACCGGGCGAGGTGAAAACTTATGCCGGCGCCCCGCACGCCTTCTTCAACGACAGCCGCCGGGAGGTCTACAACCCCAAAGCGGCGAAGGACGCCTGGAAGCGGACGCTGGCTTTCTTCGAAAAGCACTTGCGATCATCCCTAAAGGAGGAGTCGCCATGATGAACATCGAGCGGATGACCGACCATTTTCTCAAGCTCGTCCGGATCGACAGCCTCTCCAAAAAAGAGAAGGCGGTCGCCCTCGTCCTGCAAAAGGAGCTGGAAGCGCTCGGGGCGAAGGTGGAATTCGACGAGGCCGACAAAGCGGTCGGCGGCGAGATCGGCAATTTGATCGCCCGCCTCCCCGCCAACGATCCCTCCCGGCGGCCTCTGCTTCTCTCCGCCCATATGGACACGGTGGTGCCGGGCGAAGGGATCCAGCCGATCGTCGAGGGAAGAAAAATCAAAAGCGACGGGACGACGATCCTCGGCGGGGACGATAAGTCGGGGATCTCCATCATCATGGAGGTTCTCCGGACCCTTCAAGAGAAAAAGCTGCCTCACGGCGAAATCGAGATCGCCTTCACCATCTGCGAGGAGTTCGGTCTTCTCGGCGCGAAGCACCTCGACTTCGGCCGGCTGAAGTCGCGCGACGGCCTGGTGCTCGATTGCGACAACGTCGGCATCCTCTTCACCCGGTCCCCCTCCTCCGATCGCCTCGAATTTAAAGTCCACGGGCTCGAAGCCCATGCCGGCGTCTGCCCGGAGCGGGGGATCTCCGCCGTTCAGATCGCCGCCGACGCCATCGGCCGGATGAAGCTCGGACGGATCGACCCGGAGACCACCGCCAACATCGGCATCATCCAGGGAGGCTCGGCGACCAACATCGTTCCGAACTACGTCTATGTCAAAGCGGAATCGCGCAGCCACAGCGAGGAGAAGCTGGAAGCGCAGACCGGGCATATGCGGGAGTGCTTCCGGAAGGCGGCCGAAAAGTTCTGGGTCGATTTGGAGGGGAAGCGGATCACCGGCCGGGTGGAAGAAACCATCTGGCGCGACTACGACCGGATGAACGTCCCGGAGAACGCCCCGATCGTCCAGGCGGTCAAGCGCGCCGCAAAGAACCTCTCCTATCAAGTTCAAACCAAGGCGACCGGCGGCGGCTGCGACGCGAACGTCTTCAACAAAAAGGGGATCACCGTCGCCAACCTCGGCACCGGCATGCACGACATCCACACGGTGAAGGAGTGGCTCGCCATCGACGAGATGAACCAAGCGGCCGAGATCGTCCTCGAAACCCTTCAGCAGTGCAAGTAAACAAAAGTCAACTTTGAAACGAACGTTCGCGCAGCGGCGTGCAGACCTGGATCAGATATTCGGAGAAGAACGCCGCGCGCCCTCGCCGCTGCGCCTCCTTGTGCTCGGGGTGATCCCGCCAGGCGTCGACATCTTCGATCGATTCGAACTCGATGATCGAGACGTTCTCCCCGTCCTCGGCCACGAAGTCTTTGTACGATCGAAATCCCGGCATCGCGGACGCGAGCTCGTACATCCGCACCCCCACCTTCGCGATCTCCGGCGCGACCCCCTCTCTTAAGCGCGATCGAAAAACAATAACGACCATCTTCTCCTCCTCATCGACGATCAGATCTCCTTCCCCTTCTTTCGGGTCAGCAGATCGTAGATCTCCTGCGACGACCAGATCGGCTCCCCCCGCACCAGCGCGGACGATTTCTGAAGCAGAACGAGATCACCGTGAAGCGTGGCGACATATTCCTCTTTGCGCGCCAGGCTGTCGAGGTTGTAGCGGACCGCCTCTTTTTCGGTGAAGTTGGTATGCTCCCAGAGAAAGAAGACGTCGTTGAGGCAGAGGGACTTGTCGGCGTCGAACCACTTCTTCGGAACCACGCACTTCCAAAGATATCCGGAGTAGATATCGGTCCGGTCGGCCAGCAGGGTGACCTTATGCTCCGGGTTCTCCTCGTTCAGCCAGATGCAGTAGTCGAGGAGCCCGCCGAACAAACCGAGCGGCCCCGGCTCTTTCGCGAACTGGTGCCGGTGGCCCAACAGCCCCCGGATATTCACTTGGAGGCCTCCCCACCCTTCTTTAAATTTCTCCCGGAGCTTTGTCGCCTTCTGGCGGGGAAGAATCACCGGGAGGGAGTTCGCCTCATCCCCTTCCCCCAGCTGCGCGATAAAATGGGTGTGCCCCCAGTCTCCCATGGAATCGAGATTCCAGGAGAAGTCCCACGACGGCCCCCAGAGATCGAACCCCATAAAAAGCCATTTCTGAAGGGGACTCTTCCAATCGAGGTCGGTGGGGATCGCCTGCGACCGCCGCTCCCACCAGCCGGAGGAGAGAAGGGCGCAGGGATAGAGGGTGCCGTGGACGGTGACCAAGACCGGCTCTTTCAAGGCGTCGATCCGAAGGAGCTTCCTGCGCAGGTTGCTGATCTCTTCAATGCCGCGAAACGACAGATCCCATGGACCGGCGGGGTCGTTCAAATAATCGCGGTAGGGATCGACGCCCCGCAGGATCAGGTAATTGCGCGAGCCGATATGGACATCGACGTCGCGGGCCGACACCCCCTCCAAATCGACCGACGACCGGGAATCGACCGCGGCAGCAGGCTCCGGCCACCGGCCTACTGCCGCTTGGAAGGGTTTTCGGAAGCGCCTCCGGCGCGGACCCCCTTGATCTCGATGTCTCCGGCGATCTCCGCCTTTCGGACCTTCACCCCGACGCCGGCGGCGAGGATATCGCTGATCCGAAGCGAAGCCCCCTTGATCTCCTCCAGATCGACCCCGATCTGCCCGGCCGTCTCCGGCGCATGCTGCCGAACGGCGTCGAGCAGCGCCTTCGCTTGGGCCAACATCTCCGGATCACTCCCCGCGTCGGCTTTCTCCAGCTCTTCCTGCACCACGCTGCGCCGCGCCTTCGAAGCGGGGTCTTTCTCCAGCAGCGCGACGCTCGTCTCGCCGTATTTACGCTGGATCAGCGCCTTGATTCCGGCGTAGGCGTCTTGAATGATTTTCGCCGCCGTCGGCTTCAAACCGGCCGCCGCGCCGGTCGCCAGGGCGGTCACGATCATCGAAATCGGATCCATCGCTTTCTCCTTTCGCGCCAAGACGCTTCAAAGACGAAGCACGCTCATGTTGGGGTCCGCCTCGGCGCAAAAACGGACCCGCTCCGCATCCATCTATTCTCTCTTCCGTCGTGTTGTTCCTCCCGTCATCGATCCGAACAGTCCCCGCATGATCTGCCGGCCGAGCTGGCTTCCGATCGCCCGGGCGGCGCTCTTCGCCATCGATTCCAACATCCCCTCCCGGGAGCGGCCCCGCTTCCCGGTCGAGCCGGTGAGAAGGTCGGTCCATCCTCCCCCCTGATCCCCCTCCTGTTGTGCGGGTGGGGTCGTCTCCTCGGCGCGCGACTTCAGCTTTTCGTAGGCCGACTCGCGATCAATCGTCTTCTCATAATGGCCGTAGAGGACCGAGCGCTGAACGATCTGCCGGTAGGCCTCCGGGGAGATCGGGCCGATCCGGCTTTGCGGCGGGACGATCATCGCCCGCTCGACGATCCCGGGCTGGCCTTTTTCATCGAGCAGCGAAACGAGCGCCTCCCCTACCCCCAGCTCGGTGATCGCCGCTTCGACGTTGAGCTTTGGGTTGCTTCGAAACGTCGTGGCCGCCGCTTTGACCGCTTTTTGATCGCGCGGGGTGAAGGCGCGCAGCGCATGTTGAATGCGATTGCCCAGCTGGCCCAAGACCGCATCAGGGAGATCAAGCGGATTCTGGCTGACGAAGTAGATCCCGACCCCTTTCGAGCGGACCAGCCGGACCACCTGCTCGATCTTCTCCATCAGCGCCGGGGGCGCCTCGTTGAAGAGCAGATGCGCCTCGTCGAAGAAGAAAACCAGCTTCGGCTTTTCGACGTCGCCCACCTCCGGCAGCCGCTCGAAGAGCTCCGCCAGAAGCCAGAGGAGCAAGGTCGCGTAGATCTTCGAGTTCTGGATCAGCTTGTCGGCGACGAGGATGTTGACGACCCCCTGCCCCTTCTCGTCGGTCTGCATCAGGTCGTCGAGGTTCAGCGCCGGCTCGCCGAAGAACTGCTCGCCCCCCGCCTCGGAGAGCTGAACCAGCCCGCGCTGGATGGCGCCGACGCTGGCGGCGGAGATGTTGCCGTACCGGGTGGAGAAGTTCTTGGCGTTGTCGCCGACATATTGGAGCATGGCGCGCAAATCCTTCAGATCGAGGAGGAGCAGGCCGTTTTCGTCGGCGATCTTGAAGACCAGGGTCAGCACCCCGCTCTGGGTTTCATTTAGATTGAGGAGCCGGCCGAGGAGAAGCGGCCCCATCTCGGAGATGGTGGTCCGGAGCGGATGGCCCAGCTGGCCGTAGACATCCCAGAAGGCCACGGGACAAGGGGCGAACTGAAAGTCGGTCAGCTTCAACTGTCCGACCCGCTCCATGATCCTCGGATGCGCCTCCCCCGGCCGGCTGATCCCGGAGAGGTCCCCCTTCACATCGGCCATGAAGACCGGCACCCCGATCCGGCTGAACCGCTCCGCCAGCGTTTGCAGCGTGACCGTCTTCCCGGTCCCGGTCGCCCCGGCGATCAGGCCGTGGCGGTTGGCCATCTTCGGCAGCAGCGTGAGCTCGCGTTTTCCCTTGGCAATCAAAATCGGTTCCGGCATCTTTTCCTCTATCCCCCCCTGAATCATAAAAGCATCCAACGCCCCCATCATTATGAATTTGGAAAAAGGAGTCAAGTGGTTTTTCAGATGC
>SCUR01000148.1 GCA_004297235.1 Candidatus Manganitrophaceae bacterium
CCTCCTTTTATGAAAGTCGGTCTCTTGTTCGTAGGAATAGGCGACGCGAAGAATTCCCTCCTCGTCGAACGCGCGCCCCAAAATCTGCAAGCCGATCGGGAGTCCCCCTTTGGAGAAACCGCAGGGGAGCGAGATCGCCGGAATCCCCGCGAGATTGACCGAAATCGTGAAGATATCGGAAAGATACATCTGGAGCGGATCGGCGGTCTTCTCGCCGAAGCGAAACGCGGGGGTCGGCGCGGTCGGCGTTACGATCACATCGACCGATTTGAAGGCTTCGTCGAAATCCCGCTTGATCAGCGTCCGGACCTGCTGCGCTTTTTTATAGTAGGCATCGTAGTAGCCGGCGGAAAGGGCGTACGTCCCCAGCATGATCCGCCGCTTCACCTCGGGGCCGAATCCTTCCGCGCGGCTCTTCATGTACATCTCGAGCAGATCGCGCGCCTCGGGTGTCCGATAGCCGTAACGGACACCGTCGTAGCGGGCCAGGTTCGAGCTCGCTTCGGCGGTCGCCAAGAGGTAGTAAACCGCGACGGCATACTCGGTGTGCGGCAGCGAGATCTCTTTCACCACGGCCCCGAGTTTCTGAAGGGTTTGGATCGCCTGCTGGACCGACCCCTCCACCTCCGGGTCCATCCCTTCGATGAAATATTCCTTCGGAACGCCGAGGCGCACCCCCCGCACATCGCGAGTCAAAGCGCGGTTCAAGTCGGGCATCGCAAGATCGGCCGAGGTCGAATCGCACGGATCGTATCCGCCGATGACATTCATCAAGGTGGCCGTGTCGGTGACATCTTTTGTGAGCGGGCCGATCTGATCGAGCGAGGAAGCAAAGGCGACCAGACCGTATCGGGAAACGCGGCCGTAGGTCGGCTTCAATCCGACCACCCCGCAGCAGGCCGCCGGCTGGCGGATCGAGCCGCCGGTGTCGGAGCCCAAGGCCGCCGCCGCTTCCGAGGCGGCGACCGCGGCGGCCGAGCCGCCGCTCGATCCCCCCGGAATGCGCGAGAGATCCCACGGGTTCTTCGTCTTCTCGAAGGCGGAGTTTTCGGTCGAAGAGCCCATGGCAAATTCATCCATGTTGGTCTTGCCGAGAAAGACCGTCCCCGCTTCCTTCAGCCGGGAGACCACCGTCGCGTCATAGGGGGGACGATAGTTGTCGAGGATCTTGGAGGAGCAGGTGGTCCGGATCCCTTCGATGCAGAGGTTGTCTTTGAGCGCGATCGGAATGCCGGCCAGCGGGCCGATCGTCTCTCCCCGCGCAATCGCCTGATCGATCCGATCGGCCTGCGCCAGCGCCTCTTTCTGCGTCAGGGTGTTGTAGGCGCGGACCCCTTTTTCGACCGATTCGATCCGCGCGTAGAACGCATTCACCAATTCTTTTGCCGAGATCGACTTTTTCTTCAGCGCTTCATGCAGCTCGTGCGCGGTGAACTCCACCCAACTCAAATTCCGCTCCTGATCGCTTCGATCCGATTCTTCTCGTCCACCTTGACCACCTTCGGCTGATAGCCCTTGAGCTCTTCCTCGTCATAGGCGGCATAACAGAAGATGATCACCTTGTCCCCCACCACCCCCTTTCGGGCGGTCGGCCCGTTGAGGCAGATGGTGCCCGAGCCTTTCTCCCCCGGCAGGACATAGGTGACGAACCGTTCGCCGTTGCTGAGATTGGAGACCATCACCTGCTCATACGGAAGCATTCCCGCCGCATCCATGAGCGCCCGGTCGACGGTGATGCTTCCCTCATAATCGAGCTCGGACTCGGTGATGGTGGCCCGGTGAATTTTGGATCGTAACATGTGTCTTAACATTCGTTCCTCTTATTTGTGAGGGGCGGGAGTTCGCTTCCAACCCATCCCCGTGTCATTTTTTATCTGAGATTATTCGATAATCTTCGGAACCCGGAAAAAGGGTCCCTCCGAATCGGGCGCATTCTCCAATGCCTTCTCGACCGGGAGCGACGGCCTCGCCCGATCCTCCCGGAAGACATTCGAGAGCGACATCACATGCGAGGTCGGCTCGATCTGTTTTGTGTCGAGCTGGTTGAGCTTCTCGACGTAAGTGAGGATGTTGCTGAGCTGATCGGTGAGCCGCTCGATCTCCCCGGCCGACAATTCCAGTCTCGCCAGCTTCGCGACGTGCAACACCTCTTCCCGACTGATTTTCACTTTCGTCTTCTCCCTATCACCTGCTGATTTTTAAGAACATTTTTCCAGTCTAGCATATTTCAATGCCAATTTCTTCGTCCCGACCGAGGAGAAGGCGACGGTGACTTTCGCCCCCTCTCCCTCCCCCTCGCATCGCTGCACGCGGCCGATTCCGAAGAGCGGATGCCGAACCATCGCGCCGACCGGAAAGAGTCCCGCCTCGCTCTCCTGAATGTCATTGTAGACCGGATCGTCCGATTCCTTCCGGACCCGCCAGCTTTGCGTGCGGCGTCCGTCGAGCTCCGGCCGGAAGGCCGGCCGGCGGCTGACAATTGAAATCCCTTCCTTCGGCAATTCCTGGATGAAGCGGGAGGGCGCATTCCACTGGGAGCTGCCGTAGAGCCGCCGATGCGCGGCGCTCACCAGATAAAGCCGCTCCATCGCGCGGGTCATCCCGACATAACAGAGCCGCCGCTCTTCTTCCATCTCCCGAAGATCGGTGAGCGATCTCGAATGAGGAAAGAGCCCCTCCTCCATCCCGATCAGAAAGACCACCGGGAACTCCAATCCCTTTGCGGAGTGCAGCGTCATCAGCGTGACCCCGCCGCCGCTCGCGTCCCGCTCATCGCCGTTTGAGACCAGCGCGATTTGATCGAGGAACGCCTTCAGGTCGGTCGGGCGCGCCCCCTCGGCCACGCCGGAAAGCGCGTCGTCATCGACCATCGGATGGAACTGATCGGCCGCGTCGATAAACTCCATCACGTTCTCGATCCGCCCCTCCGCTTCGTTCGTGAATTCCCGCCGCAGGTAATCGAGATAATGAAGCTCTTCGATAAGATACCGGACCACCTGGGACAATGTTTGGCCTTCCGATGCGATCCGGAGGGTCTCGATAAATTTGTAGAAGGCCGAGAGGCCGCGTCTCGCCCCGGCGGTCAAATCGATCTGACCGGCGGCCGCTGTGGATCCCAGGCCAGGCGAGAGGATCGCATCCTCTCCCGTGACGATTCGGCCGATCGCATCGTAAAAAGAGAGCGCGCGGCTCTCCGCATAGGCGCTCAGCCGTTCAAGCGAGGTCGCGCCGATCCCCCGCTGCGGCAGATTGATCACCCGGCGCAGGCTCAGCGCATCTTCCGGATAGACGATCAGCCGGAGATAGGCGATGAGATCCTTGATCTCCTTCCGCTCGTAAAAACGAAGACCGCCGAAGATAAAGTAGGGAATCCCGGCGTTGCGAAGCGCCTCTTCCATGACGCGCGACTGCGCGTTGGTCCGGTAGAGAATGCAAAAATCCGAAAGGGTCCGGTTCTCCCGTTCCTGCAAGGCCCGGATCGTATCGCGAACGAAGCCGGCTTCCTCCTCCTCGCTTTCGACCTGGGACCAGACGATCGGATCGCCGGCCACATTTTCAGTGAAGAGCTGCTTCGATTTCCGCTTGGTGTTGTTCTCGATGACCGCGGAGGCCGCCGCCAAAATCGTCCGGGTCGAACGATAATTCTGGTTGAGGATCACCACCTTGGCATCGGGGAAGTCCCGCTCGAAGCTGAGGATATTGCCGACGTCGGCCCCGCGGAAAGCATAGATCGACTGATCGTCATCCCCCACCACGCAGAGATTCCGCCGCGCCGAGGTGAGAAGCCGAATCAGCCGATATTGGGCCGGGTTGGTGTCTTGATATTCGTCGACCAGAATGTACTCGAATTGCTCCCGATAACGCTGACCGACTTCCGGCACCGACTCAAAGAGCCGGATCGTCATCCCGAGCAGGTCGTCGAAGTCGAGCCCCTGCGCGGCGAGCAGCCGTTCCTGGTAAAGGGCATAGACCTTCTTGAGCTTGTCTTCCAAGCCGAAATCGGCCCCCTTCTCCGCAAATTCGGCGGGGGTCATCATCTGGTGCTTCAGCTGGCTGATCCGCGTCACGAAGGTGCGCGCCGGGTAGAGATCTTCATTCACCGCCAGCGCTTCGGTGCACCCCTTCACCAGGGCGAGCTGGTCGGCGGCATCGTAGATCAGAAAGTCATTCTTGTAGCCGAGCAGATGGATGTGGCGACGAAGGAATTTGAGGCACGCGGCATGGAACGTCGAGATCGTCAGCCGCCGGCACTTCTCCGGCGGAACCAGCTGCGCGATCCGCTCCCGCATCTCCTCCGAGGCCTTGTTGGTAAAAGTCACCCCGAGGATGCCGGCGGGGGAGACGCCGCACTGCTCCACCAAATAGGCGATCCGGTGGGTGATCACGCGGGTCTTGCCGCTTCCGGCGCCGGCCAAAATAAGAAGCGGCCCCTCCGTATGCTGGACCGCTTCGCGCTGCTGTGGGTTGAGTTTGCTGAGAACATCAATCAATCTGGAATCCTTTCTCCCTCGGCCGCAGGGGCCGACCGATCGTTTAACCCCGCCTCGACGCCACGACAAAATAACAGATTTTGCGGGATTATTCTACCGTCACGCTCTTGGCCAGATTCCTCGGCTGATCGACATCGCTTCCCCGCAGCACGGCGATATGGTAGGCCAGCAATTGAAGCGGGATCGTCATCATGATCGGGCTGACCTGAGGATGCACTTTCGGAACGAAGAAGACTTCATCGGCCAGCGAGGCGATCTCGTTGTCCCCTTCCTCCGCAAAGGCGATGATGATCCCGCCGCGCGCCTTCACCTCCATGACGTTGTTGACGATCTTGTCGTAGACATCGTCTTTCGGAGCCAGGATGACCACCGGCATGTTCTCGTCGATCAACGCGATCGGGCCATGCTTCATCTCGCCCGCCGGATAGCCTTCCGCATGGATGTAGGAGATCTCCTTCAGCTTGAGCGCCCCTTCCAAGGCGACCGGATATTGAATGCCTCGACCGAGATAGAGAAAGTCGCGGTGCCGGAAGAAGTGCTTCGCGATCGACGCGATCCGCTCTTCGTGCCGGAGGAGGTCTTCGATCTGCTTCGGGAGATGGACCAGGGCATGGATCAGCTTCTTTCCTTCTTCCTCCGGGAGGACCCCCCGCTTTCGTCCCAGATGGATCGCCAAAAGGGTCAACGCGGTCAACTGCGTGGTGAATGCCTTTGTCGAGGCGACGGAAATTTCGGGACCGGCATGGGTGTAAAAGACCGATTGGGCTTCCCGGCTGATGCTGCTGCCGACCACGTTGCAGATCGCGAGGGTGCGCGCCTGCTTCGACTTCGCCTCTTTGAGAGCGGCCAGGGTATCGGCGGTCTCGCCCGACTGCGAAATGGCCACCAGGAGATCATTGGCCGAAAGCCGGGGATTCCGGTAGCGGAACTCCGAAGCGATATCGACCTCCACCGAGAGGTGGGAGAGCGATTCGATCAGAAACTTTCCGACCAAAGCGGCATGCCAGGAGGTGCCGCATCCGACCAGGATCGCCCGCCGAAACGACTGAAGATCGTTCGCCGAGATACCGATCTCGTCGAGAAAAACCTCCCCCGCTTCCTGCCCGACGCGGCCCCGGATCGTATCGACGATGGCGCGCGGCTGCTCGTGAATTTCTTTTTGCATGAAATGGCGATAGCCTCCCTTTTCGGCCATCACCGGGTCCCACGAGATATGCTGGCTCTTCTTCGAGAGGAGCGCCCCTTTGAGGTCGAAGATCTCCGCCCCGCTCCGGGCGAGAATCGCCAGTTCCCCATCCTCCAGGAAGATCACCTCGCGCGTGTGGCTCAGAAAGGCCGGGATGTCCGAGGCGACGAAAAACTCTTTATCTCCCACGCCGATCACCAAGGGACAGCCGGAACGGAAAACAATCATCCGCTCCGGCTCTTTCTCCGAGATCAGGCAGATCGCATAACTCCCGACCATCTTTTCAATGGCCGACCGGACCGCCTGCTCCAACGTCATCCCCTTTTGATAGAGATGATCGACCAGCTGCACGATCACTTCGGTATCGGTATCGGAGGTGAAGACCCGCCCTTCGGCCTGAAGGCCCTTTTTGAGGGAAAGGTAGTTCTCGATAATCCCGTTATGAACGACAACGAGCGAGCCTGCCCGATGGGGATGGGCATTTTGCTCGGAGGGCTTTCCATGGGTCGCCCAGCGGGTGTGGCCGATCCCCAAATGGCCTTTCGGCGGAATGCGCGAGAGGGTCGACTCCAGCGCGGCGAGCTTTCCGACCGACCGTTTCACCTCCAGGACGCCGTCCGAGAAATAGGCGATGCCGGCCGAATCATATCCCCGATACTCCAGCCGCCGAAGGCCGTCGACGAGAATCGAGACGACGTTTTTCTCTCCGATATAACCGATGATTCCGCACATGTTTAACTCCAAAGTACAGTGAGGAGTAAGGAGTGAGTAGGGAGGAGTGAAGAGCAGTGAGAAGTGAAGAAAGAGTAGTGAGGAGAGAGGATTTGAAATCTTTCTCTCCTCACTCCTAACTACTTACTCCTTACTGTATTTACTCCTCACTCCTAACTACTCACTCCTCACGCATCTTGCTTTTTTGGTTTTCTCCTACCCGCCCAGCCTTCTTTGTTCTCTTGCCGGGTGCGTGAGATGGCGAGCGACTCCGGCGGGATATCCTTTGTAATCGTCGAGCCGGCCGCGATGAATGCGCGGGCCCCGACATGCACCGGCGCGACCAGCTGCGTGTCGCTTCCGATGAAGACTTCATCGTCGATGATCGTCTTGTATTTCTTTTCTCCATCGTAGTTGCAGGTGATGGTACCGGCGCCGATGTTTACTTTTTTCCCGACCACCGCATCCCCGAGATAGCTGAGATGATTGATCTTCGATCCCTCTCCCAGCTCGCTCTTCTTGAGCTCGACGAAGTTTCCGACCTTGGCTCCCTTCCGAATGACCGCCCCGGGCCGAAGATGGGCAAAGGGACCGATCGAGGCGCCCGACTCGATCTCGGATTCCTCGATCACCGTGTAATCTTTGATGACGACCTGATCGCCGAGACGGCTGTTTTCGATTCGGCAAGGATGGAGAACGCACCCTTCGCCGACGCGGGTGTTCCCCTCCAGCGCCACGCCGGGATGGAGCACCGTATCCCGCCCGATCTCCACCGAGGCGTCGATCCGAACCTGAACCGGATCGATGATCGTCACCCCTTCCGCCATCCAGCGGGCCGTGATCCGTTTTTGGAGAAGTCTTTCGGCCGCCGCCAGATCGGCGCGGCTGTTCACCCCGATCACCTCTTCCGGATCGGCCGCAGCACCCGCCAGCCGTTCCCCCCGTCGGGCGGCGATTCCGATCAAATCGGTCAGATAATATTCCTTCTGCTGATTATTCGGCTGGATCTCTCCGAGCGCTTCAAAGAGAAAGGGGGCCTCGATAATATAGACCCCGGTGTTGACCTCCTGGACGGCGCGCTCGGCCGGCGTTGCATCGCGCTCTTCCACCACCCGGGCGATCGCGCCGTTTTTCTTCCGGACGACGCGGCCGTATTCCTGGGGATTCACCAATCGCGTCGTCAGCAAGGTCATCGTCGCCCGCTCTTCCCGATGAACCTCGAAGAGACGCTGCACCGTCTCCGGACGAAGGAGCGGCGCATCGCCGCTGAGGATGAGGACCGACCCGGAAAAATCTTCAAGCGCCTTCTTGGATTGAAGAACGGCATGACCGGTTCCAAGGGGGGGATCTTGAAGGAGGCAGGTCACTCCCCAGGATGAAACCGCATCGGTAACCTGCTCCGCCCGATGGCCGACGATGAGAAAGGAGCGCTGTATCTCCAGACGCCGGACCAGATCCAAAACATAAAAGAGCATCGGGACGCCCGCCAGCGGATGAAGCACCTTTGCAAGCTTCGACTTCATTCGCTTTCCTTGACCGGCCGCCAGGATCACGGCCGCCCGTACGCCGGCATCGCCCGGACGAGCGGCGTTTCTTTTCGGCTCATTCGAAGCGCGCAAAGCGCGCTTCGTCGTCCGCCCGCCTTTTCGAGAATCTTCCTTTTTCTTGCCGCTTTTCATATTAATGAGGGGAATCACCCTTCGTCGTGATCCATCCGAGATGGTCCGTCGCTTGACGATTCACAAACGATACAATATACCTGACTTTTCAGTCTGCTTGCAATAATTTTTTCCCCGAAGGGAGGGGAAGCGCCCTATAATCCAAGGAGCCTTTTCGCATTTCCAACGAGAATTTTCTCCCACACCGCCGGTTTGAACCCGGCCTTCTCAAAATCGGCCATCCAGCGCTCGGGGGTGAGGAAAGGATAATCCGAACCGAAGAGGACCCGGTCTTGGAGAAGGCTGTTGGCATGCTGCACCAGCGAGGGAGAAAAATATTTCGGCGACCAGCCGGAGAGATCGATATAAACATTCGTCTTATGGACGGCGATCGCCAGCATCTCCTCTTGCCAGGGCCAGGAGGGATGCGCTCCGATGATCGTCAGATTGGGAAAGTCGGCGGCGATATCATCGATACACGGAATCGGCTGAGCATATTTCAGCTTGAGGCCGTTCCCTCCCGGCACCCCCGCTCCGACCCCGGTCGTCCCGGTGTGAAGTAGAAGCGGGATCTTCAGCGCTTCGCAACACTCCCAGAGGGGGTAAAACTTTCTGTCGTTGGGGAAAAAAGCTTGGGCGATCGGATGGCATTTCAATCCGCGCAGCCCGAGTTGCTTGACCGCCCGCTCCAGCTCGCGAACCGCCAACCGTCCTTTCCACGGATCGACGCTGGCAAAGCCGATGAAGATGTCGGGATACTTTCGGACGACCTCCGCGACATAGTCGTTGGTGACCGGCGGGAGGCCGGTCTGGGTCTCCGCGTCCCAAGCGAGCAGCACCGCCATCATGTCGAGCCGGCGATAGTGCGCCGCCATCTCCTCCACGCTCACCACGGCATCGTGCCGATGAAAATAGTGAAGCGCGTCGGAGAGATATTTCCCCCCGGCATCGACCAAATATTCCCGGGTTCCGGGGTGGACGTGCATGTCGATGGCCCGCATGACGAGTTCTCCTGAGAGTTCCGAAATTGTACCACAACTCTCTTCGCGAATTCTCCCGAAAATAGGTCCCTGCCACAACTTTTTTCAAATCAATCTAGAAATCAGCAAGTACCCCCGGCAAACCAAATTTGATAGGGTGGTCTGGCATCGTGATCGGGTCGGAATTTCTCAACGCAGGAATTCGGCGGACGATCGGATGTCATCAATCCTTGTAAGGAGGCATTATGTTCGAATCGATTGGGTTTGGATGGGTCGTCCTGCTTGCTTTTCTTTTTACCAATCTGATTTGGGGCTGCGACATGGCGCTCAACCCTCCCCCTCGCACGACCAGAAAAAAACAGGCTCCGAGACGGACCAAGCCGAGCTTAAAAAAAATGGCGATACATTCCCCCCTCCCCATCGCCCGGCTCCGGCGATCGCGGGTCGGCGAACCGATCGCTCAACCGATCCCGTAATTTTTGGATCCCTTCTTCAAGGGTGATCATGATGACACTCGCTTTTTACAACAGAAGGCGAGCCGTGCCAGCATTTTGAAAAACAGGGGGAGTCCTTCCCCCAATTCGCGGGCTCACCGGCGCCGGAACGCCGGTGAGCCGAATGCGCCCCCCTCGACTTCGGAATCGCCGAGCCTACTCTCTCTTCACACCGTCCCGTTGTCCAAAAACGTCACTCGCTATGAAATAACCTTCACAAGTTTAAATCTCTACGGATCCCGATCCTCCTCTCAAAGAAAAATCCAATTCCTTCATTTTATTGGAAATTATTGGAAAAAAACCGCCGATGGGACATCCTTCAATGTTGGCATTGGTATTGCTTTAGGGAATACCAATTGGGGAAGTAGTCCAGATCGGGATATTGAGGAGCCCCCCCATACCGAAGCCCCTCCATGAGGAAGCTCGGATCATTTTATGTTCAGACGACTGCGGAGGAAAGAATGCGGATGAGGAGATCCTTGTTCCGGTTGATCGCAACGGCGGTGTTTTTCTGTTCACTTTCAAAATCGGGGTGGTCTTTCGAAGTCACCGATCGGTTGCGGATCGATGCATTCGGAACGCAGGGTTACCTCAAAACAAGCTCCAACACATTTCTTGGGACCGACCACCGGGGCACGTTCGATTTCAGCGCCTACAATCTCCTCTTCAAAGCAAATCCGGCCGACCGCTTCCAGGTGTGGATCGAATTGGCCTCTTCCTCCCAACTCAAAGACGAAATCATGCTGGAGTGGGCTTTCGGCGAATATGTCGTGAGCGATCGGCTTCATCTGAAGTTCGGGAAAATGGCGCTGCCGATCGGGATCTATAATGAAATGCGGGATGTCTATCCGATCCTTCCCCTTACCGTTCTTCCCGCTTTCTATACGGAAGCCACCGAGTTCAGTCCGGCGACGTTCAAGGGGGTCGGCCTCAGCGGCCAGGCCGCCGTGGGACTTCCGGTCGAATACGATCTTTTCGGGGGGACCAGCTTCTTCAATCATTCGACCCATACCCGTCGATATGAAAACGTGGTCGGCGGCCGTCTCTGGCTCAATACGCCCCATCGCACGTTCCGGTTCGGGCAGACCCTCTTTACCGGGACCGAGGTCGTGCCGAAGAGCACCACGACCGCCGAACAGCTCGTTCGGATGAGCACGTACATTCCGTCGATCGAATATTTCTCCCCGATCGGATTGAACCTGCGCGGCGAGTTGGCCTTGCATTACCATCAGGGCGAGCTGGAAAACCCGAAAGATCCGAGAAGGCTCGGCTACTATCTGGAGGCGACCTACCTCATCAAAGACCGCTTCATGCCGGTGGTTCGCTACGACGTTTATTATCCGCGGCGGCGGGACGTAAAAGCGGCCAAAGACTATCAGACCGATATCACGGTCGGATTCAATTACAATCTCACCGATTTCCTCGTCTGGAAAGCGGACGCTCACTTCATCCGAGGCACGGCCCTTCTCGTTGCAGCGGACAATCCGACCCCGCAAACAAGATGGCAGCTGTACGCCACCAGTCTCTCTTTCCTCTTCTAGGTAAGAGGACGGGCAAACTCGTCTACCCAATCCTTCGGGTTTAGATATGTTTAGATATATAATGAGGGTTGTTCCGGTATTTCTGAATTTGGAGGACCGGTGAGACTCGACGCAGGGAGGTTGTTTCCGATGAGGGCGCTCCTTCCGGTGCTGATTATCCTCTTTTTGATGAGCGGCCCGGGCTCCGCGCAAGAAACTGCTCCATTCAAGGTTATCGTGAATCCCTCGAACGAGGTTTCTTCGATGACAAAGGGGCAGCTCTCCGATCTCTTTTTAAAGAAAGTAACCCAATGGGAAAACGGTCGCAAGGCGCTTCCGGTCGACCAGGCGACCTCCTCACCGGTGCGGGAAAAATTCACCAAAGAGATCCATGAAAAATCGGTCACGGCGATCAGCAGCTACTGGCGGCAGAAGATCTTCTCCGGCCGGGATGTTCCCCCTCCGGAAAAATCATCCGACGCCGACGTGATCGCCTACGTCGAGGCAAACGCCGATGCCATCGGGTACGTATCGGCCCATGCGCCGTCCGATCAAGTCAAAGTGCTTAAAATCACCAAATAAGAATTCTCTCTTCTGAACTTCGCCCTCCCCGCCGGATTGACGAAATCCTAATCTTCCCGCCTGGAAGCGAGAAAAGAAAACGCACGGGCCTCCGACCAATATTGCGCCCTCCAAGGCCATGGCCCCACCACAAAACCGGTATGCCCGCCTGAAGAGGGGAAGTCGGCCGTCAACCATTTGGATTGCTCGATGATCCGCAGAGGAAGGCATTCGCGCGGCAGGAACGGATCGTCCTGCGCGTTGATGAGAAGGACCGGCCGGCGAATCGCATCGAGGAACTTTTTCGAACTGGTGCTTGTCCAGTAATCGAGACCGTCCCGAAACCCATGGATCGGCGCCGTCACCTGGTCGTCGAACTCGGCGAACGACGCGATCCGCCGGACCCGCGCCGGATCGACCAGGCCGGGGTATTGCCGCTCTTTGATCATCGCCTTTTCCTTGAGCGTTCTCAAAAAGACCTTTCCATAGATGCGACTGAATCCCCGATCGATATTTCGAGCCGCCTCGGCAAGATCGAACGGAACGGAGATCGCCGTCCCCGCCCGGACCGCATCGGGCGCCTTCGTCCCCTGCTCTCCGAGCCATTTGAGAAGGACATTCCCGCCCAACGAGAAGCCGATCACAAAAAGAGGAGACCCCGGAAAGCGCACGATCAACTGCCGGACGACCCAATCGAGATCGGTCGTCTCCCCCGAATGGTAAAACCGCCGCTGCCGATTCATCTCCCCGCTGCACGACCGAAAATTCAGCGCCACCCCCCGCCAGCCGAGGCGATGCGCCTCCCGGAGCATTCCGAGAATATATTTCGCGCGGGAGGAGCCTTCCAATCCATGAAGACAGAGCAGGGTGGGGACCGGCTCGCCCCCCTTCGCCGGATCGGGATCGAGAAAGTCGAGGTCGAGGAAATCATCATCGGGCGTTTCCCATCGCTCCCGGCGAAGGGTCACCGTCGGAATCTCCCCGTAGAGCCGCCGCCAGACAGTCTGAAAATGCGGCCCCGGACACCACCAGGCCGGGTTAAAATCGTTGGTCTGCATTAAACAACCCACCCATTGCGGATTGCGGATTTCGGATTGCGGAATGCGGATTGAAGGACATAAAGAAATGAAGAGAGAG